>CALCTW010000036.1 GCA_937907055.1 uncultured Clostridia bacterium
GACAGTACATTGATGCCCATTTTCTCCTCGCCGCGCTGCGAAAACAGACTCAGGATTTTAGTCTTAAGCTCCTCCTTGCGCAGCTCCGTCGTATCGATAAGATGCGTCGCCATTTTGCGCACCGGCTCAAGCTGTACCCGTTCCTTGGCAATACCCTCGGAAATCCGCGAGCCCGGTGCCATCGGGTGACGCCGCCGCGTTTCCTTATAACGGCGGATTATCGCCGCATCTGACGCGTCCATAAACAATAAATCATACGGTATGCCCTCGCGGCTCATCGTCTCCAGCACATTTACAATCTGGCCGAAAAACTCCCGGCTCCGCGTATCGACAACCAGAACAACCTTGCCGACCTTGCCGCCGGACTGCGCACAGATTTCGGCAAACTTCGGAATAAAAATCGGTGGCAGATTGTCCACGCAAAAATAACCCAAATCCTCAAGATAACGGCTTGCCTGACTCTTGCCGCTTCCCGAAGGCCCGGTAACAATCAGCAGCCGGAACTGCTCCTCTTCCTCCATAGCTACACCCCCGAAAGAATACAAACACTTTATCAATGTAATTATAATGCCTAAATTCAAGAAAATGCAACGCATTTTCTTCTTTAGCCGGCATTTCGACGAAGTCATAATGCCTTAGTTCAAGAAAATGCAAAGCATTTTCTTCCTTAACCGGCATTTCGACGAAGTCATAACGCCTTGAATCAGGAAAATGCAACGCATTTTTCTCCTTAGCCGGCATTTCATTTTCCTTCCTCTCCGCCGTCTGGCTGCTCTCCGGGACGCCAGAGATGTCTTTTCATATCGACGAGATTTTCCCGGAAGGTAATACCCTCCGCCTCAAGCCGGCGCCGCTGCTCCTCCGGTCCGCCAAAGGCAAAATGCGGCGCAAGCCGGCCGCAGCAGTTGACAATACGGTGGCATGGTATGCGCGGCGGGTCGGGATTGCAATGCAGGGCATTGCCGACTACTCTCGCCAGGCAGGGATTGCCGACCATGGCCGCAATCTGTCCGTAGGTAGCCCCCCTGCCGCAGGGTATACACCGCACCGCTTCATAAATCGCCGCATAAAGATTCTGCATTTTCCCTTCCTCCCAGCTCCCAAAAAATACAAAGGGCGGGCATTGTCGCCCGCCCCGCTTTTCACCAGCTCCGCAAAGCTATCCTTTTTTCACAAGTCCCTTCAGGGCTTCCTTCACTACCGCAATACAGTTATCCACCGCTTTTGCCCGGATTTCCTTTTCCGCCACCTGCTCGCTCTCTGTGCGCTTGGCGATTGCCGCACAGGCACAGCCGGCCCGCAGACCAAAGACGCGTGCTACTGTAAACAAGGCTGCCGCTTCCATTTCCATATTCGTACAGCCGAGGGCCTGCCACTCCTTCAGCGAACCCTGAAAACGGCGGGGCACATAGCCGGTAAAGCTGTCATAACGCTCCTGTCCCGGCCAGAAGGTATCAGAGGACACACTTGTCCCGCAGGCATAAGGAATCCCCAGCCGTTCAGCCGCGACGGCCAGAGCAACCGTCACGCGATAATCAGCAACAGCCGGAAACTCCACCGGCGCAAAATGGCCCGAGGTCCCCTCAAGACGCACTGCCGAATCATTGATGATAATATCGCCGATATTGTTCTCCTCCTGAAGAGCTCCGGTCGTGCCGATACGGATAAGAGTCGAAACCCCGATACGGGCCAGCTCCTCAATGCCGATTGCGACTGACGGACCGCCCATACCCGTAGAGCAGACCAGAACCGGTACCTTCTCCACATAGCACAAATAGCTTGTATACTCCCGGCTTACTGTCAGCGGCTTTGCGCCGCCTATCGCCTCAGCAATAATGCGGACTCTTCCCGGGTCGCCGGGCAAAAGAGCAAATTCTGCCCCCTCTGTCATTTCTCTTGATAAGCCGGTATGCATCATTACCTCATTCGCAGCCGCATATCTTCTCTGCCGCATATTCATCCTCTCCCCGCAAAATTATTCATATACTCATTGCTTTAATGCATTAAGCAAAAAAAGCTGCCAAAAGCCCCGTCAAAGCCTGCTGGTCGTCTGCTCCCATCGTCTCCCGCGCCGAATGCATCGAAAGAATCGGCACGCCCACATCCATCGCCCGCATAGCCATTTCCGCTGAAGCGATTGAGCCGAGCGTCGAGCCGCCGGGGATATCCGAGCGGTTGACAAAGTGCTGGTGCGATATATTGTTGTCCCGGCAGAGTGCCTCCACTACCGCAACAGCCGCCGCATCACCCGCATAAGCCTGACTGGCCGCCCGCTTCAGCACTACACCGCCGTTCAGCTTCGGCCGGTTGGTCGGGTCGGCCTTCCCCAGGTAATCCGGATGCAGGCCATGGGCGACATCACACGAAAGCAGGAACCCGGCAGCAATATCGGCCTGCAGCTCATCGCTGCTCCGCCCCAGCCCGCGGTAAACCGCCTCCGCCACCTGTCTGAGCAAAGCTGAGCCGGCGCCCTGCTTCGTCCGGCTGCCGACCTCCTCATTGTCAAACAGCACAATCATGCGTACACCGCTGCCGTCAGAATTTATAAAACCATCAAGGCACGCCTTGACTGAGGTCAGATTATCGAGCCGCGGCGCGGAAACAAACTCCTGCCCGGCACCGAAGCGGCACCCTGCCTCATAGGGATAAACCGTAAGGTCGTACGAGAGAAGCTCCTCCTTCTCCACACCAAGCTCCCGCGCCAGCAGCCGGCTGAAGAAATCGGGCTCCTCCTCTTTTTGGAGCAGCGTCAGAAGCGGCATCAGGTCGGTCTGCCGATTGAGCTTCACACCATCATTGAGCTGCCGGTTCAGATGAATAGCCAGCCCGGGGATTGTCAATAACGGCCGGGCAAAATCCAGCAGCTGCACCTCAGGCGAAAAGGCATTCTTCCCGCGCAGTGCCACTTGCCCGGCCAAAGACAGCGGCCGGTCGAGCCAGCTCGCCAGAACAAGTCCGCCATAGGGCTCAACATTGAGCATCCCGTAGCCGCCGCAGTTCATCCCTGCCGCCGGCTTTACCCGAAAGCCCGGGAAATCCGTATGCGCCGCCGCAATCCGCAGTCCGCGCCGCTTCCTGCCGGCACAAAACGCCACCAGTGCCGAGCCGAATACCCGCACAAAATAACGGGCGCCCCGCTTCAGCTTCCACGCTTCACCCCACTCCAGCTCAATGAAGCCGGCCTCCTTCAGGCGCAACGCGCTCTGCTCCACCGCATGAAAGGCTGACGGAGCTTTTGCTATAAAATCAAGCAAATTCTCAACTGTGTCCATTTTACCCACTCTCTTCTCCAAAACAAAAAAGGCTGCCCCGGCCATAAAAGCTTATGGCCCGACGGCAGCCCCTGTCTCTCAATAATGCGGATGTTCTTTTACATAATCAACCGGACGGCTCCAGTCAACATATACACCTGTTGCCACCCACAGACGGGTCATCGCAATCTGGAAGCTGCGGACATCGGCATTCGGCACAATCGTCTCGACGGTAAAATCAAGCAGCGTATTATGAGGAATGTTTATCTCGTGCGGCTGACTCAAATATTCCTCAGCCCGCTTCTGGCCCTCCGCATCGCCGAGCGTAACCTTTATTTCCTTTTTCTCCCCATCGTAATCAACATACCCGAGCGCATTGTTATAGCTGATAGCTACACTGAAAAACTTATCATTGTTCTCCATATATTATGCTCCTTCCCTTTTTCCAAATTCACAATATCTTTTTATTTTTACCCGTTATCAAGTTTATAGCTTTTGTTTTAATTATACAGTCTTTTATGAAAACTTTATGAAAAACTGTCACCTTAAACACCTGAAAACTACTTTTATTATTTCTTTAGTGATGAAATTAGGACAATTCAAAGAAGCGACCGTCTTTTCAACTGTCCAGATCGTCCATAAACAAGAACTTCTTGAATGTGATATGCTTTACCGTGCTTGTTGAATAATCCACTTCATCCATTGTAATAATAACCTTCTGAACAGAATTATCCAGTGTCGCAAAAGCGGAATAAACAAATTTACTTTTTGTGATAATTTGTTCGATACTACTAAACAAATTATCATCTTCAGGTAAATTTGTCCAGTAGCAAAAAATACCTTGCAAGCAAATATAGCTCACAAGGTATTTATCGGCTTACCCTGTCTTGTACAAACAAGATATTCCTCCGGAAAATCCTGTTCTTCCATGAACACCGCTTCCATCCGGGAAAAAAATTTCCCCCATATCAATATTCATGCAAAACTGGAAATCCCTCCCGGTACTCCTTTATCATCTGCGGATGCTTCTGCCCCTCTTCATATATAGACCGGACCAGTCCCTCCTCCGTCACAAAAGCCTTTAGCTCAGCAAGCGAACGCTTATTTATAACCGGACAGGTCGGCGTAAGCGCGAGCACAAGCCGGCCCTGCTTCCTCATAAGGCGGAAGGGCCATATTTTGCAATCAAAGGGCTTAAGCTCATCAGTAAGTATACAGCCCTTTCCGGGCACCAGAAAAAAGCAGGCTGCTTCTTCCTCCGGGTCGGCTGTTTTGTAAAGAGGAGCAAGGTCCATCAGCCCATAGCCCTGATGCCGGATAAAAGTATATCCCATTTCTTCAAGCTTTTTCTTTTCTTCCTCAAAAAAGAGAGGTGCCTCCCAAAGACTCGCCCGCCTGAAGGAACAGCAGAAGCGGCATCTTTCACACTCTTTCGGGGAAAGTAATTTTTTAATCATATTATCTGGTCCCATTTCATTTTTTCAGCCGCTCAGCCCAAAAACTGCGCTCTGTATTTATGATATATCATACTGGGACGGTAGGACAGCTTGGACTGACGAAGCCCTGCTTTCCCCAGGTCCTCTTCCCGGTTGATATATCCGTATGCCAAAAGCCTTTCGGCGGCCAGCTTGCATATAACGCTGTAACCGCCGTATTTCGCACATCCGGCCACAGCCTTTTCAAAGTGTATATCGCACAAATTGTCATTTATTTCAGAATAAACCGTCATGGCAACCGGACCGCCATTATCGTATAAAATAAGACCTCCCAGTCCAAGGCTGCTGATATTTTCCAATGCTTCCGCTATTGTCCTGTATTCTGTCCGGTTCTCTTCAGTATCTCCATGCTCCTCAAGCCACTTTTCTGCTACCTTCAGAGCATCCTGCCAGGTTGAAGCACTCAAGGGCAGAGCCCGGACATCAGGAAATTCTCTTCCGAAACGGTTTACATGATTTTTATGCTTATGATACTGCGCCCCGCGAAATTCCGCCAGCTTTTCAGTACAATAGATATAGTCGCTGTCGCCAGTCTCCGCCCTTAACCTGAAGCTGTCCGGCCAAAGCTCTGTGAGCAGCTTCTTTTGGGACTCTGAGAGAAAGATAAAATCAAAGCTCATATTTTTGGAAAGAGCATACTCCTTCAAGCTGCCAAGCACCTTTTCCGGACTTCCTTCCCCTATCGGAAAGGCAAAGCCTTTTCTGCCGTAAGGCCCATCATAATGACGCAGAAGGAAATCATCTGCAAAGCATATTTTCAGATTATATTTATACCGCAGCAAAAATATATTGCCGAAGGCCAGGTCGCTTCCCAAAAGCCCGCTCTTGCTGACAATATTGAATATTTTTTGTCTGTCGCCCAGTTGAGGCGTTCTGAAGTCCATTACGCATATTTACCCCGTTATCGTTAATATCTATAATAAATATTATAGCATAATAAAAAAATATACGGTTCAAAAAAAATTCATCGTCCTTTCCTGATAAACCAGCGTTTCTGTTCCGGCTCAATTACCTTTTCTTCCCAGCCGCGCTGTGATAAAATAGAGAAAATTTATTGAAAAGGTGGTCTTAGCTTGAAAATCAAAACCACTTATGAGACAGGCACGATGAATTTACTCGATGGCATAAAGGTTGTTGACTTTTCCAAATGGCTGCCCGGCCAGTTCTGCGGAATGCTGCTCGGTGACTACGGCGCTGACATCATAAAGCTCGAGGACCTCAGTGGCGACGCCACCCGCAAATTTTTCCCCGAACGCGAGCCCGGCATGAGCTACTGGAACCTCATGCTCAACCGCAACAAGCGGTCGCTGGCCTTTGACCTCAAAAAGGAAGAGGGCCGCGAGCTTCTCCTGAAGCTCCTCAAGGACGCCGATGTTTTTTTGGAGGGCTTCCGCCCCGGCTACCTCGCCCGCTACGGACTTGACTACGGGACTGTACACGCCGTCAACCCGCGGCTCATCTATGTATCGGTCACCGGCTTCGGCCAGAGCTCCCACAAGCCCGCTCACGACCTCAATGTCATCGGTCTCGCCGGACTCAGCTTCCTCGACGACGAGGGAGAAGCCTGCGTCTCCGAAATCCAGATATCGGCCCTCGGCAGCGCCCTCAACGCCCTGAGCGCCATCTCCCTCGCTCTCTTTGCCCGGGAGCGGAGCGGCGAAGGACAGTTTATTGATGTCAATCTCTACGCCACCGCCCTCAGCCTCCAGACGACAGCCGTAAGCAGTATGTGGGGCTGCGAGGAAACCGGCACTCCGCGCTTCTCGCGCGTCACCCATTATTACAACAACTACCGCACGAAGGACGGCCGTTACCTGACTGTCGGCACTATTGAGCCCAAATTCTGGCAGCGTTTCTGCGACCTCATCGGCTGCCCGGAGCTCAAGGGTGAGCAATTCCATTTTGCCCGCGAAAAAGAACTCATCGCCATCATCAAGGAAAAAATCGCCGCCAAAACCCTTGCCGAATGGCTCGCCCTTATCGGCAACGAGGAATTTTGCGTCACGCCGGTGCTCGGCCTGAAGGAAGCTCTTGCCTCGGAGCTGACAGCCCGTGAAGAAATGCTCGAAACAAAGCCCTCGGATATCGGCGACATCCGCTACCTGAAGGGGCCGGTAAAATTTTCTGCCGCCCGCAGCGAAATCCGCCACCGGGCCCCGCGTCTCGGCGAGCATACCACTGAAATTCTCGGCGCGCTCGGCTATAAGCCGGAGGAAATCTCCGCCCTGAAGCAAAAAAATATAATTTTATGATGCAGGAACCACAAAACCTTATTTGTCAAGACTTGTAATGATAAAATCTTTATGCTACTATAAAAAACAAGAAGGCGGACCGCCTGGGGTGTGCGTAGATTTATAATGTCTAACCGACTCTATTAAATAGGGAACCTGATTTGGTCTCTGCAGCTGCTGGAGCGTCCTTGAACGAAGAGCAAAAACAGAGCTTAAGGTACCCACCTGCTTGCGCGCAGGTTTAGGCATATACAAATTTACGGCAGTCCGGACACCACCTTGAGAAGAGCTTGCGTTGCAGGCTCTTTTCGTCTTTAAGCGGCAAAATTCCCGGCCAGCCTGCCGGACCGCTGACAATTTTTTGAAAAACGAGGTGCAAAATGGAAATAGAACGGCAATTTCTCGTCCGTCCCGGACACCTTCCTGACCTTACTGACATTCCCTGCAGCCGCATAAGTCAGGGCTATATCTCCTTCTCTCCCGAAATCCGTCTGCGCGAAATCGACGAACGGCAATTCCTTCTCACCGTCAAAACCGGCACCGGACTCGTCCGCGAGGAATTTGAAGCGGCCCTCTCAGAAAGCGACTGGCGCCGCCTCAGTACCAAAATCGAAAACAATCGTCTGGAAAAAACCCGCTACCATATCCCTCTGCCCGGCGGTCTCACCGCCGAGCTTGACTGCTTCAGCGGCCACCTTGACGGGCTGCAGTACGCCGAGGTCGAATTTCCCTCCGAAGAAGCTGCCGCCGCCTTCACTCCGCCCGACTGGTTCGGGCAGGAAATCACCGAACGGGCCGACTTCTCCAGTCAGCTCCTCACCGAATTGTCCGGCTTTACTGACCTCTGCCGCCACTTCCCGGAGCTTTTCGGCTGAAAACACTCTCCATAAGCCCGACAACGGCTCATAGCTTCACCTTTCCGAAAAAAAAGAAACCTGCCGGCGCAAGTTTCTTTCTTGACTGATATTGTTTTTTCTTCTCAGGCGTTTGCCGGGGCCTCGCCGGTGGAAGCGTTGTCCTCCTCTTCTTCTATTTCCTCCGTTTCTTCGCCATGTCTTCTGGAGCTGGAAATAATCCTTCCTGCCGGTCTGCCGCTGCCCGAATCCTCATTGATGTCCTGATAGATTGCCATACCGACTGCTCCTAATGCGACTCCTGCCAAAAATTTCCACATATTACATTCCTCCTTTTTTTGGGGCTTCAGCTTTCCCCTGAGATAATAATAAAAAAATCCTCACCGGCTTTGTTGACCTGTGAGGACAATAAAATTTATTTTTTCAGTTGTCATCGTCAAAAAATATTTTCCCCAGCAGCAGTATCCCGCCCACCCCGATGCCGACCTTCTTCCAAAAATCCCAGGGCTCGTCTTCAAGGTCCTTTTTCAGCTCAGCAATGCTCCGGTAGCGGTCCTCGGGCGAAAAGGCCGTACATTTTTCCAAAATAGGCTTGAGCCGGCCGTCGTAGTCCTCACCGAGCAGCTCCTGCAGGGTGCGGCCAAGGGCGTATATATCGCTGCGCGCGTCAGTTTCTCCGCAGCCGAACTGCTCCGGCGGCGCATAGCGGCGGGTAACAATTACTGTTGTATCGGTATCCTTCTCCCCGCTGTATTCACGCGAGGCGTCAAAATCGAGCAGATAGACATCGCCCTTGAAAATTTTGAGATTGTCGGGCTTTATATCGCGGTGAATTATGCCGAGCGCGTGAAGCCGGCTCAGCCCGTCACAAAGCCGCAGAAGAATTTTGAGCGCATTTTCCTCATCGAGCCTTTTCCCCTGTGCGACAATCTCTCCCAGCGTAACGCCGCTGATAAATTCCTCAATGACGACCGTATCGCCCGCCTCGCTGTCCTCCGCGCAGTATTTGACCCTCGGCCAGAGGCTGTCAGGGTTCTGCTTGAGAAGCTTGTAGGGAAGACCCGTCAGCTTTACCTGCTTCCAGATTACATACTGCCCGGTGCTTATTTCCCGCGCAAGCCAGACCGTGCCGCGCCGGCTTTTTTTCAGACAATCGACCTTTTTGTACTGGTCGTTCAGATACTGCAAAACCCGTTTTTCCATTTTCCCGCCTCCGAAAACTTCTCCCCTTGCATTGGAGAGGAAAATAATTATAATTTATTGTAATGGAGAAAATCTGCAAAGGAGGAGCCTTTATGCCCAACGGCCCTGCTGAACAAAAGGACACCCAGATGCTTTTCAATGAAATAAAAAATGCCCGCTCGCGCGATGAATTCAAAAAGAGCATCACCGACAATCTGCCGGCCGGCAGCCTTACGGAGTATCTTGCCCGGCTGCTCGAAGAAAAGAAGCTCAAAAAGGCCGAGGTCGTTACCCGCTCGGAGCTCGACAAATCCTATGCCTATCATATTTTTTCCGGCGAAAAGCGGCCCTCCCGCCAAAAAGCCCTTGCCCTCGCGCTTTCCTTCGGACTGACTGTCAGGGAAGCCAATTACCTTTTATATTTTGCCGGCACCAACCAGCTCAATCCGCGCTCAACCTGGGACAAGGTAATCCTCTACGCGCTTGACAAGCACTGGAGTGTACACGATACGAATATCTTTCTCGATGAGGTCGGAGAAGCCGTTTTTCTGGAATGATGCTCCTCGTATTCCGCTGTCCCGTCATGTCTTCGGAGTCCTGCTTTTGCAGGGCTCTTTTTTATTTCCCCGCCTTCATGCCGGTTGCCCCTGCCGTATTTCTTCCGGACCGCTCATCAATCATCTTGACAGCGGCCTCCTCCTTTCTCTTTTTCTCCTCCATCTCTTTCACATAGCCGCGGTAGTATTCCTGAACCAGTGGCGACTTTGACTCCGCCCAGTTGCGGTAGTTGTTGTCCTGACGAAAATACAGCCGCTGCGCAACGGCTGACCCGCGACGCGGGAGTCCCTCCGGCCACTGCGGCTGAAAGTATACATTGGCCTCAGAGCCTGCCCGGTCATGTACCCGTCCTGACAGGTCAAACCTGACAGTCAGCGTTTCTCCGGGCATCAGGTCGTCAAAATAGCGCAGCTCCTTTTCATCATGCTCTGTGCTGCGGTATTCAATGCGGATAGCCGGCTTCACCCAGACCTGGTCCGTACAGTTGACAAAAAACGCCTCCACATACCAGCCCTCAGGAAAAATCACCGCATAATCACCGGTCAAATCATTCTGATTCCGCCGTTCCCAGTGACGGTAAAGGTCAGAGGATATAAAAAAGGTGTTTTCCGAATCCTTCCCATTGACACGGCTCCCCATAACCAACCGTGTTTCCGGACGACCCGCTATAGCATACTTCTTTTGTACCTGTGACAGCTTATCATTGGCGAACCTTCCCGTCATCCCGGCCGGAAGCTCCACTCTCCAGGCAGGCGGTGCGGCCAGCTGCCAAAGCACCAGCCCCGCGCTCAGAAGCAGCGCTGCCGCAAGCGGCCAAAGCCTCCGATATCTTCCGAAGCGGACAGCCCTGAGCAGCTCTGCCGTATTTTGGTAGCGGCTGTCCGGGTCAAACGAATGACATTTTTTCAGAACCGGCCTGAGCCAGCCGCGATAATCCGGCCCGAGCAGAGCCTCCACTGTCACTCCCAGCGCATAAATATCGCTGCGGCCATCGGTACGGCTGTAGCCGAACTGCTCCGGCGGAGCATATCCCCGCGTTCCCAGCAGGGTTGTATCCTCACAGCCGTCCCCCGGCATTTCCCTGGCCGCATCAAAATCCACCAGCCGCACCGTGCCGCCGTCCTCTAAAATAAGATTGGCCGGTTTTACATCGCGATGCACCACACCGAGGGCATGAAGAGCCCCAAGGCCCTCTCCCAGTGACTGCAAAAGGGCCACTGCTTCCTTTTCCGAAAAAAAGCTTTGTCCGTCCAGCCGCTCCTGCAGATTCGTCCCGCGGATATATTCCTCGGCAATAAAGGTTTCCCCGGCCGCCGTATCCTCAGCAAAATAAATAATCCGCGGAAACAGCGACGGCAGGCGGTCCTTCATCAGCTTGCCGGGGATACCGGCATGCCGGATTGTCTTCATCACTACCAGCTCGCCTGTCACTCCGGCTGCCAGCCAGACCTCACTCCGTTCAGACCGCTTAAGCAGCCTGACCTTTTGGTATTGCTCTGTCAAAAATTCTATTGTCAGACTGTTCATAAAACCTCCTTGCGGATACCACTGAAAATGCGGTAGAATAATAAGGTACGAAAAAACTCAAAGGAGACCGTCACAATGCCCGAAAACGACACCGACAAGCTCGAACACCAGATATCTGCCAGTACCGACCCGGCCAGACTATGCTCCGAACCGGACGGTACCATCCCGCAAATGACTGTCAGTCAATACCTCGACCAGCTCATCACCGAACACGGCCTTTCCAAATCCGATATCGTAAACCGCTCCAACCTCGAGCGTTCCTACGCCTACCATATCCTTTCGGGCGACAAAGCCCTGCCCAGCCGTCCGAAAATTCTGGCCCTGGCTCTCGCCATGCAGCTTTCGCACAAGGAAGTCCAGCGGCTTCTCTACTACTCCAAGCACGAGCATCTCTATGTCAAAAACAAATGGGACGCCATAATCTGGTACGCCATCAGCAAAAAGCTCTCACCCGCTGACGCCAACATAATCCTCAGCGACCTCTCCATGCTCCCGCTTTTGGAATAATACTGTAATTTCTATTCATATTTTACACCATTCAATATTTTACACCAAGTCCCGCGGCCTGACGCCCGGGATTTATTTTTTTCTTCAGTTTATTTTACAAAAACACAAGCATTATTTGGTGTTCTCTCAGGACAATGCCGGGACAGGCTTCACTATCAGGCAGCAGCTGCTGACAATGTATATATATAATAAAGTTCAGAACATACGCTTGCTAAATAACAGAACTAATGTTATGATGTTCTCAAGAGGTGATAACATTGAGCAACAAAGCCAAAATCCGCGAGGATGCCATGAAACTCAACCCGATAGATGATGCCTTGTTCCAGAAGATGGCCGAGGATATTGCTTTTTGTGAGGAAATATTGCAAGTGTTTTTGGAAGATGACAAGCTGAAGGTGCTGGACAATGTACCGCAAGTCTCTGTCAAAAATCTTCAGGGACGGTCCTGTATTCTGGATGTCAAATGTTCCCTGAGAAACGGCAGGATTGTCGGCGTAGAGGTACAAAAGGCTGATGACGACGACCATCAGCGGCGGGTGCGCTACAATGGTGCTCTGCTGCCCACCAACATTACCGACCCCGGAAGCCGGTTTGAAAATGTTCCGGATATTATTATCATATTTATTTCCAGGTTTGATATTTTCAAATCGGGCAAAACATTGTATCATATAGACAGGATAATCCGTGAGACTGGCAAAAAAGCAGAAAACGGGTTTACCGAAATCTATGTCAATGCCGAGGTCAACGATGATTCAGATGTATCAAGACTGATGGAAATATTCACGCAGGATAACGCCTACGATGACGACCGCTTCCCGGCCACCTCCGGCCGCAAGCGCAGATTCAAGACAACCGAGGAAGGAGCGAGTGAGATGTGTGAGATAATCGAGAAATACAAGGCCGAAGGAAGAGCCGAAGGAAAGGCCGAAGGAAAGGCCGAAGGAAGGATTCAGGCCGTCAAGGATATGATAAAAGCAGGTCTTACTACGCTGACCGATGTCAAAAAATCGGGACTGTATACAGAAGCGGAGCTGGCCGCCATCATTGCTCCTTGAAATGGCAGTCTTAGCCATAGCCGATTATAAGGGAATTTTCGTCAAATAATTTTTGTATCAAAAGGAGCTGTAAAAAAGCAGCTCCTTTTCTGTCGGCCTATGGCCCGCCAATCAGCGATGACATAATAAACAATTGGATATTTATGACTTTTTAATCTTGAAGGGTTGGGATTTTTTTTGCTTTTGACTGAAATAAATGACGCTATCGCCAAAGAACTGAAGCTCCGTGCAAAACAGGTCGAAGCGGCGGTCGGACTGCTCGATGACGGCAACACCATTCCGTTTATCGCCCGCTACCGCAAGGAGACCACCGACGAGCTCGACGAGGAGCAGCTGCGCGCCATAGAAGAGCGGCTCACCTATCTCCGCAATCTGGTAAAACGCCAGGAGGAAATCCTTGCAAAAATCGAGGAGCAGGGCAAGCTGACCGACGAGCTTCGCACCGCAATCGAAAAAGCCCGGAAGCTCCAGGAGCTTGAGGACCTTTACCTCCCCTACAAGCAGAAGCGCCGTACCAAGGCGCAGGCGGCCCGGGAGAAAGGTCTGGCCCCGCTCGCCGCACTCATGCTGCTGCAAAATAAGACCGACGGCACCCCTGAGGAAGCCGCTGCCCCATTTATCGATGAAGAAAAAGGCATCGCCACCGCTGCCGACGCCCTGACAGGCGCGCAGGACATTCTGGCTGAGGAAATCACCGAGGACGCGGCTCTGCGCCAGCGGCTGCGTGAAAAGCTCTGGCAGACAGCCCTCCTTTCTACCGCTCTCGATGCCGAAGCTCCTGAGGCCAATACCTTTCTCATGTACGACAACGGCAGCGAGCCGGTACGCTCCCTGCCGTCACACCGCATTCTGGCCATCAACCGCGGCGAGAAAAAGGAATGTCTCAAGGTAAAGCTGACAGCTGACTTTGACGGCATCTGTGAAGAAATATTCCGGAGCGTTTACCGCGGCCCCTCGATTTTTGCGGAGCTTATCCGTGCCGCTATCGACGATGGTGCAAAACGCCTGCTCTTCCCGGCATTGGAGCGCGAAATCCGCGCCCGCCTTACGGAAGCCGCCGAAAAACAGGCCATTCATGTTTTCGGGGAAAATCTGCGGCAGCTTCTCCTGACGCCGCCGCTTGCCGGCCATACCGTAATGGGACTCGACCCCGGCTACCGCACCGGCTGCAAGGTCGCAGTTGTCGACCCGACGGGCCGTATTCTCGCCCACGATGTTTTCTATATCACCAAAAGCGAGGGCGAAAAAAATCAGGCCGCCCAAAAGGCACTCGCCCTCATCAAAAAATACAAGGTTACGCTCATCTCTATCGGCAACGGTACTGCCTCCTATGAAACCGAGGTCTTTACAGCCGACCTTATCCGCACAAACAGCCTTGCGGTCCGCTACATCATCACCAGCGAGGCCGGGGCTTCCGTCTACTCCGCCTCCCCACTGGCCCGCGAGGAGCTGCCTGATTACGATGTTACTGTACGCGGCGCAGTTTCCATTGCCCGGCGGGTTCAGGACCCGCTGGCCGAGCTGGTAAAAATCGACCCGAAAGCAATCGGCGTCGGCCAGTATCAGCACGATGTCGACCAGAAGGAGCTGACCGGCACACTCGACGCGACAGTCGAATCCGCTGTAAACCATGTCGGTGTCGACCTCAATACCGCCTCACCCGCACTGCTGAAGCATATTTCCGGAATAAATGCCACCCTTGCCAAAAACATTGTCGCCTACCGCAATGACCATGGCCGCTTCCAAAGCCGCCGCGAGCTTCTTGAGGTACCGCGTCTTGGCAAGGCGGCCTTCACCCAGTGCGCAGGCTTTTTGCGCATCGCCGGTGGCACAATGCCGCTCGACAACACCCCCGTTCACCCGGAATCATATCCGCTCACCGAAAAGCTGCTTGCCCGTCTCGGCAGCTCGCTTGACGAGCTGGGAGACAAAGAAGCCCAGCCCGTGCTGCAGGCCCGTCTGAAGCTGGCTGACAGCGAAAAGCTCGCCCACGACCTCGACGCCGGACTGCCGACGGTACGCGATATTCTGGCAGCCCTCGCCCGTCCGGGACGCGACCCGCGCGAGGATGTTCCGCCGCCGGTTACCCGTCAGGCCGTTGTCAAGCTCTCCGACCTGAAGCCCGGCACACTGGTAAGAGGCACAGTCCGCAACATTACTGACTTCGGTGCCTTTGTCGATATCGGCATCAAGACTGCCGGTCTCATTCATATTTCCGAGCTTTCCAAACGCCGCGTCAAGCACCCGCTCGAGGTACTCGCCGTCGGAGAGGTAATTACCGTACTCATACTTTCTGTCGATGAAGCGCGCAACCGCATTGCGCTCAGTCTAAAACAAGTTCCCAAGGAGGCCGCCTCATGAAGCTGCTTGAAAAAACAATCGCCCAAATAAGTGCTCCCCACCCCGGACCGGCCGCTATTGCCCGCAAAAAGCTTGAACAGGCAATGGCTGACCCCCGTGCACTTGGAGAGCTTTATCCGCTGATACTGAAATACATCTCCGCCACTGGCAGTGCCAATCCGGAGCTGCCCCAAAAATGCCTTATTATCTGCTGCGCCGACCATGGCGTTGCCGAACTCAAGGTCAGTGCCTACCCGCAGGAAACCACCCTGCAAATGACCAAAAACTATCTTTTCAGTAAAGGCTCTGTCGCCAACGCGCTTGCCAATTTTACTGATGCGGAGCTTCTTACCGTCGACCTTGGCATTGCCGCGCTCAAGGAGCCGCTGCCTGAGCTGCTCAACCGCCGTATTGCCGCGGGGACAAAAAACTTCACCCTCGGACCGGCCATGACGCGCGAGCAGGCAGTACAGGCCCTCGAAACCGGCATTGAACTCGCCGTAACCTGTGTCAAAAACGGCTTCACCTGTATTCTCCCCGCTGAAATGGGTATCGCCAACACGACCTCCAGCTCTGCCATCTGTGCTGCCATCTGCGGCATGACTGCGGAGGAAATCACCGGCCGCGGCACCAGCATTTCCGATGAACGGCTTGCCGTAAAAATTGAAGCTGTAAAAACCGCCCTCCGCGTAAACCAGCCCGACCCGGCCGACGGAATTGATGTTCTCGCCAAGGTCGGTGGCTTTGAATTTGGCTGTATCGCCGGAATTATCCTCGGCGCAGCCTCCGCCGGTGCCGTGGTCGGCATTGACGGCTTCAACACCGCCGCCGCCGGCATCATTGCCCAGGCCATCTGCCCGGAGGTCGTGCATTATCTCCTCGGCTCGCATCTGGCTGCTATGCCGCAGCACCGCACAGTACTGGCCCGGCTCGGCATCACGCCGTATATGGACCTCAAATTCAAGCTCGGCGAAGCAACCGGCTCCTCCATTACCGCCGACCTCCTCGACGCCTCAATCCTCGCCTACAATGCGCTTGTCCGTCCGGGACAGAGCAAATCAGCCGGCGTCGTCTGCGTTCTGCCGCATGTAATGCCTGCCGAAGCCGACCAAGTATCCGGCCGCGTTCTTGACAGCTTCCTCGACGACTTTCCCCAGCTCAACCGCGCCGCCATGGAGGCCTGCCGCAACCGGCTCGACCATCTGGCCAAGCCAATCTGCAGTCTCGGCTATCTTGAAGAAATCGCCATTGAACTGGCCGGCATTATCGAAGAAAAGCAACCGCCGACCGGGCTCAACCGAACCCTTGTCTGCTTTGCCGAAAGCAATCCCTACGGCGAATACGGCCAGCTTCTCGCCGCCTTCACACACCACGCCGATGCCAAATGTCTGCTGTCGCTCCTGCGCCCCGGCCAGCCGCCGACTGCCGGCTGGGCCTACGGCTGCCAGCTGGCGGAGGAAATCGCCGAAAGCGACGACCTCATCGGCTTCAGCATCCACCATGAGGACGCGCCTCTCATAAAGAACCTGCTCAATCCCGACGGCAGCCTGCGCTACCGGGCCGATGAATTTCTCGCCCATCTGCCGGACTCCCTCAAAATATACGCCTCTGTCCTGACCGGCGCAATGCTCGGCGCCGCCCGCAAAAGGCTGCTTATCGTCCTCGACAACGAACCCGTCGATATCCTCGGACGCTACATCGAAGCCCTTGTCCCGGCGGTTCGCCCGTTTGTCCTCCATGTCCAGCCACAGCTTCTCCAGCTCGGAATCACCACCGACGCAGGAGCCGTCGCCTGTCTGGGCTTCCGGCTCGTTGACGCCGCTCTGCATATTCTCAACGACATGAAAACCTTTGCCGAATGTGAAGTAGCCACCGCCGTAGACGGCATCGGCAAGGACCGCCAAAGCTGACAAAATAAAAAACCAAATTGAAAAAGCAGGCCGGGAAAAATCCCGTCCTGCTTTTTATATTTCACTATACGACGCTGTTCCATCTCTCACAAAAGCATCAGATATTTGGAGTAGTCACTCCGGGCTATGCCAAGAGCCTGCATTGTCGCTTCTGCCGATAAGCTCATATTTTTCATAAGATTTTTATAACGCCTTGAATTAAGAAAATGCAACGCATTTTCTTCCTCCGTCAGCCTTTGGCTCTGCATTTCTTTATTTTGTCTGAAGCGCTTTTCCAGTCCTCCGGCAGGTTACTTTACAACCCCCGGGGTGGTCATGTTTTCCGGCTGGAGAATGCGCTCAAGGTCCTCGTCAGGGAGAAGGTGTTCTTCCTTGACGATTTCCATTATCGGACGGCCGGTTTCGTAGGATTTCTTGGCCAGCGGCGAGAGCTTTTCGTAGCCGACATGCGGCAGAAGAGCCGTTACGACACAGATGCTGTAGCTCATCCAGAATTTGCAGCGTTCCTCATCGGCCTTGAGCCCGATCAGCAGCTTGTCAATAAAGGTGTTGACCGCGTTTGTCAGGTAGCGGAAGGAGTTGAAGAGGTTGAATGCCATTACCGGCTCCATTACATTGAGCTCAAGCTGACCGTTTTCGACAGCCAGGGTGACGGCCATATCGTTGGCGATTACCTGATAGCAGGTCTGGTCGAGGACCTCGGCAATGACAGGGTTTACCTTGCCCGGCATGATTGAGGAGCCTGGCTGCCGCGGCGGAATTTTGAGCTCGTCAAAGCCGCAGCGTGGCCCGGAGCCCATGAGGCGGAAGTCGTTTGCCATCTTGGCAAGGACAAGCGCCGTACCCTTGAGACCGGCGGAAACATCAGCGAACCCGTCGGTGTTGTTGGTGCAGTCAATCATGTTTTCGGCGGTAACAAATTCCTCGCCGGCAATCTCGCTGAGCACCTTTGCAACTTCCTTTATATAGGCAGGCTCGGCATTGAGTCCAGTACCGATTGCGGTACCGCCCATGTTTATCATGCGGATATTGGTCAGAGCGGCCAGAATACGCTTCGTCGAGCGGCGTACCGCAGCAGCGTAGGAGTGCATTTCCTGTCCGAGGGTAATCGGCACAGCGTCCTGCAGATGGGTGCGGCCGACCTTGAGAATGTCCTTGAATTCCTCGCCCTTTTTGTCAAGCTCGCAGGCCAGACGGTCGAGGGCTTCGATGAGCTTATGGCTTTTCTTTATAAGGCAGACCTTTATACCGGTCGGAAAGGCGTCATTTGTTGACTGAGCCATGTTGGCATGGTTGTTCGGTGAAACAATATCATAGCGGCCACGCGCTTCGCCCAAAATTTCAAGGGCACGGTTGGAAAGCACCTCGTTCATGTTCATATTTACTGAAGTACCGGCTCCGCCCTGAATCGGGTCGAGCGGGAACTGGTCGTCGAGCTTTCCCTGAATTACATCCTCCGCTGCCTGCATAAGAGCGGTACCAATCCGTCCGTCAAGGCGTCCGGTGCGCATATTGGCCAGCGCCGCTGCTTTTTTTACCATCGCTACGGCGTGAATAAAATCGGGGTCGATATGTTCCCCCGTAATATTGAAGTTGTCCATAGCCCGCAAAGTCTGAACCCCGTAGTAGGCGTCATCGGGAATTTCAAGCTCCCCTAAAAAGTCGCGTTCTTTTCTCATACTGATTTCTCCTTTACTGTTTTCCTGTTCCGAAAGCTGCTCTGATAGCCGATATGAAAAAAAGCCGCCGCATTGTGCGGCGGCCCGGCTTCAACCAATCTTTACGCTGTGGATTACATCGTAACCATGCTGGATAAGCTTGGCGTTCACGCTGTCCACATCATCAAAATCGCCACGGATAAGTATTTCGTACACGCCATTGCCCTTATTGCAGGTTACAAGGCTGTCGATGTTGAGACCTTCACCGGCAAAAATACCGGCAATGTCCTCAATAACCCCGACCTTATCCATTACATTTATCGTAATCCGGGTCTTGCCCTCCGCAAGGCCCATAATGTCAACAAAGGTACGGAAAATATCGGTATCAGTAATAACGCCGACAACAGCACCGACCTCACTTACAACCGGCAGCGAACCGATTTTGTTCTGTGCCATCATCAGGGCAGCCTCTTCAATCGTGGCATCAGCGGTAATCGAGATGACATTTGTCGACATGACATCCTTTACCTTGATTTTCCCCAAAAGCTCTCTTATTTCAAATTTGGAAAGGGTGGTGGCCGGAGACGGGGCTACCATCGCCAGGTCCTGCCGCGTGAGGAAGCCGACCAGCCGGCCTTCCTGCACTACCGGCAGACGGCGCACCTTGCTGCGCTTCATCATGGCCATTGCATCATCAATTCTGGCTTCAGGATTGACGGTAAGCGGATTCTTTGTCATTCTGTTCGCTACAAACATAAATAATCACCTGCACTTGCTTGAGTTTTTCACATCAAAGGATATTTCGACTTAATTTTACCATACCGGTACAAAAAATCAATCGCTCTCCTATCAGCCACCGAGGTAAGCCTTGCGTACCGATTCGCTCGCCGCCAGCTCCTGAGCATTGCCGGAAAGAGTGATGCGGCCGGTTTCAAGCACATAAGCCCGATGGGCAATCGACAGGGCCATATTGGCATTCTGCTCGACCAGCAGGACGGTCGTACCGGCCTCATTTATGTCCTTGATTATCGAGAAAATCTCTTTTATGAGCAACGGAGCCAGACCCATTGACGGCTCATCCAGCAGCAAAAGACGCGGACGGCTCATCAGGGCCCGTCCCATAGCCAGCATCTGCTGCTCGCCGCCGGAAAGGGTACCCGCCTCCTGCTGGAGACGCTCCTTCAGACGGGGGAAGCGTTCGAACATCTCATCGATGCTGCCGCGGATCTCATTGGCCGGGCGGGTGAAACCGCCCATTTCCAGATTCTCGCGGACGGACATCTGCTGGAAGATGCGGCGGCCTTCGGGGCAGAGCGCGATGCCGCGGGGCACGATCTTGCTGGCGGAAACGCCGCTGATCACTTTATCGTCAAATGTGACAGAACCGCTGCGGGGCTTGAGCAGACCGGCGATGGTGTTCAGCGTGGTGGATTTGCCGGCGCCGTTCGCGCCGATCAGGGTGACGATCTCGCCCTCATTCACTTCCAGAGAAATGCCCTTGATGGCATGGATCGCGCCATAGTAGACGTGGATATCATCAACTTTCAGCAGGCTCATATCACTCCGCCTCCTTCTGCTTGCCCAGATAAGCCTCGATAACGGTGGGGTTGTTCTGGATCTCGCTGGCGGTGCCCTTTGCGATGATCCTGCCGAAGTTCAGCACGCAGATACCTTCGCACACGCCCATGACCAGATTCATATCATGCTCGATCAGCAGGATGGCGATCTGGAACTGATCACGGATCTTGGCGATGTTGTACATCAGTTCCTCGGTCTCCTTGGGGTTCATACCGGCGGCAGGCTCGTCCAGCAGCAGAAGCTTGGGATTGGTCGCCAGCGCGCGGACGATCTCCAGTCGGCGCTGCGCGCCGTAGGGGAGGCTGCCGCTGCGGACATCGGCCAGATCGGCCATGTCGAAGATATCCAGCAGCTCCAGCGCGCGCTTGTGCTGGGCCTTTTCACCCTTCCAGTAGCCGGGAGCGCGCAGAATGCTCTGGAACATGCCGTACTTGATCTGATTGTGAAGGCCGATGCGCACGTTATCCTCCACGCTCATCTTATCGAAAAGGCGGATATTCTGGAAGGTACGGGCGATACCGGCTTTGTTCGCGTCCACGATGGACATGTTGGCGGTGTCCTTGCCGTCCAGCAGCACGGTGCCGTGGGTGGGCTGATACACCTTGGTGAGGAGGTTGAATACTGTGGTCTTACCGGCGCCGTTCGGGCCGATCAGACCGGCGATCTCGGTCTTGCCGATGGTGAGGTTGAAATCATCAACGGCCTTCAGACCGCCGAATTCGATGCCCAGATGGCTGGCTTCCAGCACGAAAGGCTGACCAAGGTCACGCTCCGGGACGATGGATACGCTGGGGACGGGAACCATTTTCACGTCCTGATTCAGTTTTGCCTGCGGCATATCACTTGACCTCCTTTTCTTCGTCTGCCTTATTGCGCTTGAAGAGGGCAACAAAGGAGGTGAACAGGTTGCGCACGCTCTTGCTGTTGGTGAGCAGCATGACCAGGATCAGCACGATGGCGTAGATCAGCATGCGGTATTCGTTCAGGAAACGCAGCTGCTCGGGCAGCACCTTCAGCACCACGGTGGAGACGATGGAGCCGCTCATATTACCGATACCGCCCAGTACGACGAAGACCAGCGAGTCGATACTTTCGTTGACGCTGAACTTGACGGGGGAGACGGTGGAGTTCATGCCGAACAGGGCACCGGCCATACCGGCCAGTGTGGCGGAGATCACGAAGGCCATCAGGCGGTACTTGGTCACGTTCACGCCCGTGCTTTCCGCGGCGATGCGGTTGTCACGCACAGCCATGATGGCACGGCCGGAACGGCTGTTGACCAGGTTCAGCACCACGATCAGGGTGAAGATAACAAGAATGAAGCCGATCACAAAACCGCCCTTATCCGGCGCGATCTTGGCGCCCTGGATCAGCGTGGTGGCGGAAGAACCGTTCACGATGCCGGTACCGGTGCGAATGGGCTCGATAAAGCTGAAGGACAGTTTGGTGCCTTCGATGGACACATACACACAGTTCATCAGGTTCATGATGATCTGACCGAACGCGAGGGTAACGATGGCAAGGTAGTCACCGCGCAGACGCATGACGGGGATGCCGATCAGAACACCGAAGACGCAGGACATGAGCCCGGCGCAGATGAAGGTGATGATCACGCGCGGCACCATGTCCTGGACACCGGCATTCACCAGCCAGGCGTTCGTCACAACGCCCGTGAAGCAGCCGATGCTCATGAAACCGGCATGACCCAGACTCAGCTCGCCGGAAATACCGACGACCAGGTTCAGGGACAGCGCCATGACCACCCAGCAGCACAGCGGCACGATCTGCTGCTTCATCTGGTTGGTCAGCTTCATGCCGAACGCCTTGTTTATCATCAGCTCGATCAGGATGAAGAGGAGCGTTGCGATCAGGAAAGGCAACGCGTTTTTCAAAGCTTTCTTTGTCTTTCGATTCATCACGCTCACCTCACACTTTCTCACGCATCTGCTTGCCCAGCAGACCCGCAGGCTTGACGAGCAGCACGATGATCAGCACAACGAACACGAAGGTGTTGCCCAGCTGGGTGGAGATGTAGGAGTTGCTCAGGATCTCGATCAGGCCCAGCAGGATGCCGCCCAGCAGCGCGCCGGGGATGGAGCCGATACCGCCGAATACGGCAGCGGCGAAGGCGTTGATGCCGGGGATGGAGCCGGTGGTGGGGGTCAGCGTGTGGCTGTAAGAGCAGTAAAGCACGCCCGCGACAGCGGCCAGCGCGGAACCGATGGCGAAGGTGAGGGAGATGGTGCGGTTCACATTGATGCCCATCAGCTCAGCCGCGCCCTTATCCTCGGACACAGCGCGCATGGCGCGGCCGGTCTTGGTGGAGGAGGTGAACCAGGTGAGGGTCAGCATGATGACGATGTTGACCACGATGGTCAGCAGCGTATCCCAGGAGATGGTCAGCGCGCCGTCCGCAAGGCTGATGGGAGCCAGCGTGATCAGGTTGCTGACCGTTTTGGGAGCGGAACCCCAGATCAGCTGCGCGGCGTTCTGCAGCAGATAGCTCATACCGATGGCGGTGATCAGAACGGCCAGAGAGGCGGCCTGACGCAGCGGCTTGTAGGCCAGACGCTCAATGGTGATGCCCAGCACCGTGCACAGCGCCATGGAGATCACCAGCGCGGCGACGGGCGCGAAAGCCCCCAGCGCGCTTTGTGTGCTTTGTACGAAGATGAACGAAACATAAGCGCCGACCATGATAACATCACCGTGCGCGAAGTTGAGCATTTTGGCGATACCGTACACCATGGTATAGCCCAAAGCGATAATGGCGTACACACTGCCAAGACTGATACCCTGGATCAGGTTTTGCAGTAAATCCATCAGATCACACCTTTCTGAAGAAGACTGGGTTCCCGGGCAGATATGACCGGCAGGCGATGGAAGAAGACCGCCGGCTCATACTGCTCTCCGATAAGAGCGGGACGCGCGTAGGGGAGACAGGGCCCCGGACTCGCTCTTATTGGAGAACAGTATAAAATGACATAACCCGGCTCGGGATAAAACCCGGGCCGGGCACAAATCCCTGTGCGAGATCAGTAGTTTTCGGGAGAGACGTAAACGCCGTTCTTGATGATGACAGCGTTCGGGCTCTTGGTAACAGCACCGGTGTCATCCCAGGACATGGTGCCGGTCACGCCGACGATCTCGAAATCACCGGAGAAGACGGCGATCAGCGCTTCGCAGCAATCTTCATAGGAAGCGGTGCCGTCCAGGCCGGCCTTCTGGAAAGCAGCGTACATGGCGTACACGCAGTCATAGGCATCGGCAGCGAACTGGTTGGGGATCTCGTTGTAAGCGGCAACGTACTTGGTGACGAAGTTCTGGGTCAGATCATCGGTCGCGTCAGCAGCGAAGGGGGTCAGCAGCAGAACGCCCTCGGCATTGGCAGCGTCGAAACCGTCGATGGTCAGAATACCGTCCATACCGTCAACGCCGAAGAACTTGGGCGCGTAATCGACGGTCTTGGCCTGGATCAGGATCTGGGAAGCGGGGGTGTAGTACATGGGCAGGAACACGACGTCGCAGCCCGCGGACTTCATGGCGTTGACCTGCACGGAGTAGTCGGCAGCGCCCTCGATGAAGGCTTCGGTGGCAGCGATGGTCACGCCCTGAGCGGTGCACTCATCAACGAAGGTCTGGTAGATACCGACGGAGTAGGGGTCGGAGATGTTGTAGATGACGCCGATGGTCTCGCCCAGCTTGTTGCCCAGGATGTACTGAGCGGCCAGGGTGCCCTGAGCGGGGTCAGTGAAGCACAGCTGATAGCAGTTGTCCTTATCGGCGGTCACGGCGGTGGAAGAAGCAGAGGGCGTGAGCATGAACACGCGATCATCAAAGGCCTGTGCGGAAACGGCGATGCAGGGGGTGGTGGTAACGGTGCCGACGATGGCCTGAGCGCCGTTGTCCACAGCGTGGCCGTAAGCGCTCAGCGCGCGCTCGGCGTCGTGGGTGTCGTCTTCGATGATCAGGTTGATCACGGTCTTGCCGGCCGCTTCGTTGATCTCATTGGCAGCGATGGTAGCACCGTACTGAACAGCAGTACCGTAAACAGCAGCACCGCCGGTCATGGGGCCGATGACAGCCAGGGTGATGGCTTCATCTTCGGCAACGGCAGTCATCATGCAGGTGAAAGCCATAACGAGTACAAGAAGAATAGAAAGAGTACGCTTCATTTTGTTCTCTCCTCCATGTAGAAAGTTACATCCTCAGGGATGTTGGGGTTATTATAATATACGATGAATCTGTATACAACATTTCCGGCTCAAAAATGCAATCGGAATACAAAAAACGGCCCGTTTCCGGAAACGGAAACCGCGCCGCCGTCTGCGTTTCAGGCTTCAGAGTTTACAAGCCCGAAGCAGCTGGTTCGATTGACAAAAAAGGCCGGAAGCGATATGATGAACAGGATAAAAAACGCGCCTTTTCCATTGGGAAACGGCCTTGCCGGAGGAATGAAGCATGCATGCTTTGGATACAGCCAGAGTGCTGGCAAAGGATATCAGAGAAACGGAAGAATATAAGGAATACGCCGCCTGTAAGGAGCGCATCGGCGATGACGCCGGGATCAAAAGCCTGATCAGGGAATTCAAAAAGCTGCAGGTCGCGGTGCAGATGGGCGCTGTGATCGGCAAAACGGCTGCCGAATCCGATACCCAGCGCTTTCAGGCGCTGTCCTCCCTGCTCTTTTCGGATGACCGCACCCGTGAATACCTGATGGCGGAGATCCGTCTTCAGCGCATGATGGCGGAGATCTTCGGCATCCTGCAGGAGGCCAGCGGCATCGAGATGGAGATCCCCGGGATCTGAGTATAAAGCAAAACACAGAAAAATGAGCCGGAAGGCATAGAGCATATGAAAAAGGAAGATAAGGAACAAATCCGCCGCATCCTGGATGAAAAGGCGGAGCACGGCGCGTTCTGGTACAGTTGGCTGTGGAGCGTGCTGCGCCCGGTCAGCATCGGGCTTTGTGTGCTGCTGGTGGTCACGGGCGTGCTGATGGGCGTGGTCAATCAGATCCGCCGCGCGTATTTTGACGCGGTGGATCCCAGGGATGCGACGCCGGTCAGCTTCACGGTCTCCAGCGGCAGCAGTCTGACCAGAGTGGCCAATAACCTTGAAAAGGCCGGGCTGATCAACAACGCCAGTGTTTTCAAGTATTATGCCGATTTTCTGGGCTACGGACAGAAGATCCAGGCCGGTGATTATGTGCTGACCAGGCAGATGGATACCACCCAGATCATGGAGCAGCTCACCACCGGTGACGGCAATCCCATCGTGCGCAATATCACCGTCATCCCCGGCTGGACGGTGGAGGATCTGGCGGATAACCTGTTCGCGCAGGGCGTCATCAAGGATCAGGCGGCCTTTTTGCAGTTGTGCCGCAGCGGCAGCCTGTTCGCGGATTACTACTACATCAGCGATATCCTGAAACTGAACACCTATATGTCCCGTCCCTACGCGCTGGAGGGCTATCTGGCCCCCGATACCTATGAGGTCTACACCAATGCCACCCCGGAGGAGATCATCAAAAAACTCCTCAGCCAGACCGGCAAGGTGTTCAATGACGTGTATGATGAACGCGCGCGTGAGATCGGCATGACCATGGATCAGGTGATCATTCTGGCCAGCATCATTGAAAAAGAAGCCAAGACGGCTGATTTTGCGAAGGTCAGCGCTGTGTTCCACAATCGTATGAGCACGGCGGAGGCGCTGCGTTATCACGGCAGGCTCAGCGAGGCCAACGGCACGCTGGGCAGCGATGCCACCATCAAGTATGTGACAGGCTCCAGAAAGATGGCGCTGAACAGCAGCGACACTCAGATGGCCTCGCCCTATAACACCTACACCAATCAGGGTCTCCCGGCGGGTCCCATCTGCAATCCCTCGCCCAATGCCATCCACGCGGCCCTCTACCCGGATACCGCGTTCCTGCAGCAGGGCTATCTGTATTTCTGCAGCAAGGAGCCGGACAGCGGCGAACTGGCCTTCGCGGTCACCTACGCGGATCACCAGCGCAATGTGGCCATCTATTCTCCGCTCTGGCAGGCGTTTGATGAGGAGCATGGATACAATGATTGAATTACTGTGCCCGGCGGGCGGGATGGATCAGCTGAAGGCGGCCCTGCGTTACGGCGCGGATGCCGTGTACGGCGGTGCCCGCAGGTTTGGCCTGCGCGCCTTCGCGGGCAATTTCAGCATGGAGGAGCTGGCGGAGGCCGTCCGTCTGTGCCACGAAAAGGGAAAGAAGTTTTATATCACGCTGAATATCCTGCCCTATGATGAGGACATGGAGGAAATGACCGCGGTCGCTGCCGAGGCCTGCGCGCTGGGCGTGGATGCCGCCATCGTGAGCGATCTGGGTGCCATCGCGCGTCTGCGCCGCGAGGTGCCGGGGCTGCCCATCCATGTCAGCACACAGGCCAATGTGATGAACACCGAGGCGGCCAATGTGATGATCGGCCTTGGCGCGGAGCGCATCGTGCTGGCGCGGGAGCTGAGCCTTGAACGCATCAAAAAGCTGCGCGCGTCCATTCCGCAGAGGGTGGAGCTGGAGGCCTTCGTGCACGGCGCGATGTGCATGAGCTTTTCCGGCCGCTGCATGCTGAGCGATCACATGATCGGCCGCGGCGGCAACAAGGGCGCGTGCGCGCAGCCCTGCCGGTGGGAATATGCCATCATGGAGGTCAAGCGGGAGGGCATGTATATGCCCATCGCGGAAGACGAGCGCGGCACCTATTTGCTTTCGGCCTATGACCTTTGCATGCTGGAGCATCTGCCGGAAATGATCGATGCCGGCATTGTTTCCCTCAAGATCGAGGGCCGCATGAAGACGGCCAATTATGTGGCGGCGGTCACCTATGTGTACCGCGCGGCGCTGGATGCCCTGCAAAGGAGCGAGGCGGAATACCGCGCGCTGGTGCCGCAACTGCTGGAGGAACTGAAAAAATCCAGTCATCGTGACTGGAATACGGGGTTCTTCTTCGGCAATCCCGCGCCGGCGGCCGGGGCGGAGGGCTTCAGCCAGACCATGGAATTTACGGGCGATGTGACCGGCTTTGAAGCAGGAGAAAACGGCGCGCCGAACCGCGCTATAGTGCGGATCAAGAACCGCTTCTTCGTGGGCGATACGCTGGACGCGCTGACACCGGAGGGTAGCGTGAAGGTGAATGTGCTGGGTATCGTGACGGCTGACGGCACGGCTGTCGATACCGTTTCCATCGCGGGGCAGACCGTGACCGTGCTGACGGACGCGGTGCTGAGCGAAGGAGATATCCTGCGCGGCCCCAACCGCAATCATCAGAAAAAATAATCAGAAAGATCGGGCTTTTGATCATGCAGGAAAGAGTGATCCGCTTCGGCCCCTCGGGCAACAGCGATGCCTTTTATGATGAAGGCTATAAGCATTCCTGGCAGGCGGCGGCCTGGCTGAAGGGGATGGGCCTGAACGCGTATGAGGTACCCTTCGGGCGCGGGATCAATATGACGGAGGAAAGCGCGGCGAAGCTGGCGGAGGAAATGTAGAAAAACGGCATCCTTGTCAGCGTGCACGCGCCGTATTTCATTAACCTGGCCAATATGGACGCGGAAAAACGGGAAAACTCCTTTGGCTATATCACCGAAAGCGCCAAATGGCTGGACAGGCTGGGCGGCACGGAGCTGGTGGTGCACACCGGCTCACAGATGAAAATGCCAAGGGAAGAGGCGCTGAAAAACTGCGCGGAGGGCCTGAAGGAAGCCTATCGCCGTCTGGATGAGATGGGGCTTTCGCATATCATCCTCTGCCCGGAAACGATGGGCAAGCTGACGCAGATCGGCGATCTTGAGGAGATCTGTGACCTGTGCAATGTGGATGAGCGCCTGATCCCCTGTGTGGATTTCGCGCATCTGCACGCGCTGCACGGCGGTGTGATGAACACGGAAGCGGATTTCGCGGCTGTGCTGGATACGCTGGAGGAAAGGCTGGGTCCGGACCGCGCGAAGAGGATCCACGCGCATTTCTCCACCATCGAATATACCGCCAAGGGCGAAAAGTGCCACCGCACCTTTGATGATGAAGGCTACGGTCCCCGTTTTGAGCATCTGGCCCCGCTCCTCAGGCAGCGCGGCTATACGCCCACCATCATCTGCGAATGCCGCGGCACACAGGCCAAGGATGCCTGTGCAATGAAGCGGATCTACGAAATGCAATAACACACGTATAAGGCAAGGCTGTGACGAAACACACGAAAAAGCGCGTTTTGTCACAGCCTTATTTCGATATACCAATATTGAAGTTTTAGCAACGGATGTTGTAAAAGCCGTTGATATATTGTTCGCGTGTGAAGGTTCATTGTATTTCCTGTTCCAGTTCATCGAATACAGTGTCCGCGAAGAACTCTCCCAAAGTGATCCCCAGTCCGTCACAAAGTTTTTTGATCAGGTTGACAGAGACTTCTTTACGGGAAGGATCCAGCATACTGTATACGCTTGAAGGGGTAACACCGGCATAATTCGCAAGCGCGTTTGTCTTTATTCCCCGTTCCTTCATGATTTCTTGAAAACGTATCACAACTGCTTCCTTTACGGTCAACAACTTTTCTCACCTCAATGAGATGATAGAAAATTTTTCGCAACAGCGTATACGCACTTGCGTTTATCAATAAAAAGAGTTATAATATGTCAAGAATTTACGCAGATGCGTATAAATGTAAATTTGCTGTGGGAATCGATTTTGCAACTGTTTTGCCACCGGGATCAAGAGATCATGGATCAAATAAATAAATGAAAGGAAAGATAACATCATGAAAAGGAATTTGGCCTTATGCATGGCGATCCTGCTATGCGTGATCCCTTGTTCATCCTTGGCAGGGTCACTGCCGGGGTTGAATACCCTGTACGGCGAATACATGCCGTCTCCGGCATTCGTTCTTGATCGCGCGGCTTCTTCCTCGCAGACTGTGGGGGAGGATAAGGTGGAGACTTATAACCCCTTCACCGATGCCGATTATGACAAGTGGGGCGGTTACCTGAAGGCCTGGGGCTGCACCCTCGGCACGGAAAAGGTGGAGGGCAGCGTGATCACCATCCCGGTGAAGAGCGGCGCAAGCACCATCGCCTTTGCCTATGACCGCGCGCAGCACACGGCTGCCGTGACCTATCCCAAAGGAACCCGCCCGGAAACGGAGGGGAAGACCGCGACCGGCAATGAAGCTTCCATCCTGCCGGTGCTTCGTATCGCGTTCGGGGTGGAAATGCCGTCCTTCGCGGTCTCCTTCGGGAAGAAGGCAGCCTCCACAGAAGAAAAGAACGGTACGATCACCGAAAAGTATGCAAATGTGCAGGAAGAGGATTATACCGCCTTCGGCGCGTATGCTGCTGGGTTTGGCTGCACCCTGAAGGGACACACCTATGAGAACGGCATTGTCACCTGCACCCTGCAGAAGGGTGGAGCATCGTTTACCTTCGCCTATGACCGTATGAATGCCGCGGCATCCTTGACCTATCCTGCCGATACCTATATCACGAAAAGTACAGCAAAGAAGACTGCCGCATCCGTCCTGCCCGGCACGGAAAGCCTGTACGGCGTTTATCTGCCCACGGCGGTCGCGGCGCTCAAGCGCCAACCGGATGCCGAGCGGATGACCGCGGAAAATGCCACCGAGCAGGTGTTTGGTCATTTTGATGATGATGCCTATAACACCTACAGCACCTTCATCATGCAGGCCGGCTGCACGGTGACGGGCTACACGGTGGAAGGCGCGGTGATGGATATCAAACTGGAAAAGGAAGGACTGCAGTTCACCTTCATCTATGACCGTGAGAACAGCAAGGCTACCTTCATCTATCCCGTCGGTACAAGGCCGGAAAAGATCGCGCTGGCGACCGCCACGCCAAAGATAACGGCCACACCGGTGAAGACCGCGACACCCAAGCCGACAGCAACGCCTACACCCAGGCCGACAAACGTGCCTTTGCCAAAGCTTTATACACGGAACGAGTGTCTGCGGATCGCGCAGGATCATTTGAATTACAGCCATAGATACAGTTCACGGTATTATTATGGCATCAACTTCGAGCAAGAATGGAACGATTATAGCTGCTATTACTTTGGACTTGCCTATTATTCGTTGGATGGCCGTGGCAAGGTATCTGTCGGTATAACAGTTAACTGGTATAACGGTAATGTTGTGTCCTGTACATGGGATTAAGAAAGGAAGTATACTATGAAAAAACTCATGTTTCCCATCGTTTTGCTTTTGACGCTGATCATCGCATCAAATGCCGTTGCAGGTGGTTTACTTCCTACTCTGGGCGATGTGTTTGGCGTGGATATGCCCAATATGGAAAAGGCACTGTTGAAGGCGGCTGACGGCACCGAAACACTGCCGGATGGCAGCAAGCGGATGAACTTCAGCGGTATCACGGAAGATGATTACGCGGCTTTCAGCGCGTACCTGAGTGACTTTGGCTGCGAACTTGGGGATTACACCTTTGAAGGCACGCTGCTGACCGCGAACATGATGAAGGACGGCAAATACTTCATTTTCGCGTATGACGGCGCGGCAGGCACAGCCTGCCTCACTTACCCTGTTGGCACCAATTGTGAGGAATTTGACCTTGCCATGTACGAGGCGGAGCAAGTTGCTGCTGCTGCTGCGCGCGAGGCCGCGCTTGCGCCATACAAGACACCCGGCAGCATCGTCACCTTCGGTGCGTATGAGCAGGATAACAACACCGGAAATGGCAAGGAAGCCATTGAGTGGCTGGTGTTGGATTATGATGTTGCGAATAACCGTGCGTTGGTGATCAGCAAATACGCGCTGGATTGCAAGCTGTATAACACAACAGAGACTGATATCACGTGGGAAAAGTGTACGCTTCGCTCGTGGCTGAATAGTGAGTTTATCAACGCGGCGTTCAGCACGGAAGAACAGAAGATGATCCCCTCGGTGACGGTGAGCGCGGATAAGAACCCGAAATACAGCACGGATCCCGGAAATGCCACGCAGGACAAAGTATTCCTTTTGAGCATCACGGAAGCAAACAAGTTTTTCAAGAATGATGACACGCGTATGTGCGCGCCGACAGCCTATGCAGTAGCACAAAACGCCTACATGGCGGATAACGGAAACTGCTGGTGGTGGCTCCGCTCGCCCGGCTACAGTAGTGATAGCGCCGCCTATGTGGACCACGATGGCTATGTCCGTACCTTTGGCAACGGTGTGTACTTCAGTCATAACGCCGTTCGCCCCGCCTTGTATATAGACCTGAATCTGATCCCTTAAATCCTTTAAATCCAAGGCGCCCGCAGGCGCCGGAATCCTACGTATCCCGCGGCGCAGCCGCGAATCAGCGGCCGAAAGGCCGCAATCGGGGCCGAAAGGCCCCCGTGCTCCTTGTGCCGCCGCCACCGGCGGCGGCACGGGGAAGGAGAAACCTGTCGATGGGATGACGATCACCGGAGCTTTTGTCAGGGGTCGTACCTTCCTTGAGGAACAAGTGAACTGAGATGGAAATACACAAAACGGCCGCGCAGGAAAGGAAGGTGTCGATAAAACCGTAATACATCAAAATTACGATTTTGAGGCATCTGCCATAGCCGGGACAGCCGAAAAAAGCAGGTATATCAAGGGTTTACGCCCTTCGGTATGCCTGCTGTTTTCATATCCTGACGGATTTTGTACCTGCTTTTCGCTTGTTATGACTGATCCATAAGTTTATCGCCGATCACATTTTCAGCGCGGTAATCGGCACCACAAATATGCCATCCGGCCGGCGGTAAACTGCGTTGGACATACCGCAGATCACACAGAGGACTGCGGGCGGTTTCCCTTTTGGAGATACTCGGATTCTTTCATATCCTTGTTCCTTCGGACGATTGGCTTTTGAACAATTATCTCCCGTTCGGTCGGATTTTGCAACACCATTCGGTCGGATTTTATAATAACATTCGGTCGGATTTTACAATGCCATTCGGTCAGATTTATGAAAATTAACCGGTCAATTTCTGCGAAATCGTACGGCCAAAAACATAAGCGTTGGCACGACGCGCAGTCGCAGGAGAATTTTGCGATCAATATGGGGGTTGGAGCATAGCACCGACAAGCAGAACCGGCGCTTTCCGGGCAACGGAAATACTCCTGTTTTTGCGTTTGTGTACACGAAGGTATTGCTTGCCGGGGAAGTATGACTCATTTGCTCATTTGGCGGCAGAGAATGTGTAAGCGTAAACAGCACATTCACATCAAGTACGATGGAGCGGGGTTCATCCCTCTCGGTATGCTTATGAAAAAGAAAACGGTGTGACCGAAGTCACACCGTCAATCCTCGGAAGTGCTGAAATATCGGCATTTCCATTCATTTTTACTTATTACGGTTTTACGAGCACCCACCTATTGGCGTAGCCGTTGGTGATGCGTATATTACTTCTGCAGCAGATGGAAAGCGAAGCCCGCGATTTCTTCATTCATGTAGATGAACTTCTTGCGACCGTCGGGGGTGAAGGTGGCGGTGCTTTCATCGAAGGTGAAGCCGCGCTGTTCCAGATGCCACTGGGCGCGTTCCACATTCAGGGTGCCCAGCGCGATGTGGCCGTGCGCTCCGCGGACCTGCAGCTTGTGCATTTCCACGGGGCCGATGAACATGCCCTTTTCGCTCTCGCGTTCGATGGGCAGGCCCAGCAGACGGCTCATCTTTTCCGCTTCAGCCTTGGCGGCTTCGGCGTTGTCATTGTTCATGCCGATGTGGATGATGGAGAAGCCCAGCATCTTCTGCACGGCGTCACGGGCGATGGTTTCGATCTTGTCCCAGGCGCCCTGATTGATCAGATCCTCCGGCACCATCCAACTGCCGCCGCAGGCCGCGATCTTCGGGAAGGCCAGGTATTCGCACAGGTTCTTCTCGCTGATGCCGCCGGTGGGGACGAACATCATATCGCCGTAGGGAGCGCTCATGGCCTTGATGAGCTTCAGGCCGCCCAGCGCCTCGGCAGGGAAGAACTTGACCGTCTTCAGACCCAGCGCGATGGCCGCTTCCACATCAGAGGGATTGGCGCAGCCGGGCAGGACGGGATAGCCCTTTTCGATGCAGTGCTTGACCACAACGGGGTTGAGGCCGGGGGAAACGATGTAACCGGCACCGGCGGCCCAGGCGCGGTCGGCCTGTTCGCAGGTGAGGACAGTGCCGGCACCCAGCAGCACCTCGGGCAGGGCTTCGTGTACCAGACGGATGGCTTCTTCAGCGGCATCGGTGCGGAAGGTGATCTCGGCAACAGGCAGGCCGCCCTTGCTGAGCGCGGTGCACAGCGGCACGGCATCCGCCGCGTTCTTGACCTTGATGACCGGGACGAGGCCGGCCAGAGAGAGCTTCTTGAGCATATCCATAAGAGAGTTCCTCCTTATATGAAATGAACTTTATGAATTACAGTTTGAAGTAGTCGCGGGCGTTGTTGAAGCTGATGTCGCGCACGACCTGCTTGAGGTATTCGATGTCATTGGGATATTCGCCGTTCTCCACCAGATTGCCGATGTAGGCGCACAGGATGCGGCGGAAATATTCGTGACGGGGGTAGCTGATGAAGCTGCGGCTGTCGGTGAGCATACCCACGAAGGTGGACAGCACACCCAGATCGGACAGGGACTTGAGCTGCTCGGTCATGCCGTTCTTGTTATCCAGGAACCACCAGGCGCTGCCCATCTGGATCTTGCCCTTCACGCCGCTCTGCTGGAAGTTGCCGGTCATGGTGCCGATGGCGCTGTTGGCGGCGGCATTGAGGGAGTAGAGGATGGTGCGGGGCAGGGCGTTATCGGCAGCCTGCGCGTCCATCAGACGGGAAAGCTTGTAGGCGATGGGCTCATCGATGATGGAGTCAAAGCCGACATCGGGGCCGTACTGACGGAACATGGCGGTGTTGTTGTTGCGCATGGCGGCAATGTGATACTGCTGAGACCAGTCGCGCGCGGCGTACATCTTGCCCAGACCCACGAGCAACAGGGTCTTGTAGCTTTCAACGCAGGCGGCATCGGCGGCTTCGCCGTTCATCGCGGCCTTGAAGGCACGATCGGCCTTGCCCCAATCCATCTCGCCGTAGGGGACGGTATCCAGCGCGTGGTCGGATACGCGGGCGCCGCAGGCATGGAAGTAATCCATACGCTTTTCAAGGGCGCAAAGCACATCCTGTGCGTTGTTGATGGCAACGCCGCTCACGGCAGCCAGCTTTTCGATGTAGGCCTTGTAGCCCTCGCGGTCGATATTGATGGCCTTGTCGGGGCGGAAGGTGGGCAGCACACGCGCCTTCAGGGTGCCCTGCGCGGCGATCTGCTTGTGATAGGCCAGATCATCCACGGGATCATCGGTGGTGCAGATGGTATCGACATTGAAACGGTCGATCAGCTTCTGTCCGCGGTATTCTTCGGTGGCAAGCAGGGCGTTGGCCTTGTCATAGATGGCATCGGCAGTCTCTTCGGTGAGGACATCGTAGATGCCGAACACACGCTGCAGCTCCAGATGCGTCCAGTGATAGACGGGATTGCCGATCGCGCCGCGCAGGCTCTTGGCGAAGGCGCGGAACTTTTCACGGTCATCGCCGTTGCCGCGGATGAGCTCCTCATCCACGCCGCAGGCCAGCATGAGACGCCACTTGTAGTGGTCGCCGCCGAGCATGAGCTCCGTAATGGAACGGAACTGCTTGTTTTCCGCGATCTGCTGCGGGATCAGGTGGCAGTGATAATCGCAGATGGGCATATCCTTGGCCGCTTCGTGGAACAGGATCCGCGCGGTCTCGGTGTTCAGCAGGAAGTTTTCATCCATGAAAGGCGTCATCGAGGGTTCCTCCTCAGATATTGATATTGTGGGATCAGTTTTTATTCCGCTTTGCGGAAGACAAGTGCATTATAAATCATGTAAGCGCTTTCGTCAAGGTAAAATGCGCAAAGTTCATGGGCTGATCCGGCGAAAAAATGCGCGGATACGGCAGGAAACAAAACAAAAAGCGCGCGGCCGGGCAGGGCAGCGCGCGGAAGCGCGTGATGAGGGGAGGGGCTGCTCATTCCAGCCGGAAAGGCTCGCTTTCCGCGGTGAAGACCGTGCCGGAACAGACGGCGCGCGCCGATACTGTATAGATCCCGACGGGCGCGGGGTCATTCTGATCGTTGAGGCCGTCCCAGACGAGCGCGGTGCCGTCCGGCAGCAGGTTCTGCGGACGGGAGGGGCGGGAATAACACAGATGACGCACGACGCGGCCTTCCGCGTCCCGGATGCTGACGGAGAGCGTGCAGGGCTGATCATGACGGATGAGAAGCACGGCCTCCGCGCCTTTTTCGGGCGAAAACGCGTAAGGCGTTTCGATGGATACATGCAGTTCTGTATCTTCGGGCTGGGCATTGATCAGCTTTTCATAAAGCAGCACGGGCGAACCCTCCCGGAGGGTGTACAGATGCACGATGGCGTAGCCGGAATTATCACCGTGACCGGCGTCATCCGCGATCCGGATGGTGCGCTGCTTCTGTCCGGGAGTAAGCAGTTCGCCCTCCGCGGTATCTTCTGTGATCTCGCTTTGGTCAAACTGCCATACGCCCTGACGGAAATAGATGATCTGATAGAAAAGACGGGCTTCCCGGGTGACGGTGAAGGAGAAGGAGACCTCGCTTCCGCCGCCGCTGAGCACGGAATTGTCAAATTCAATGTCTGTGACCGCGGCCTCGGGGAAGGGGAACAGTTCATTGACGGTGTAAACGACGGCCGGGCTGTTTTCCGGGTAGCACTGCGCGGTGCAGAGGGCGTAATCGGCAGTCAGGGAAGCGCGAAGCTCGGCAAGGGTGATCTGACCGTCTTTATCTTCATCCGCGAAGGCCTCGCCGTACAGCCCCAGCGCGCGGGAGAGCAGCACGGAGAAGAAGGAGGCGGAATAGGTATCCTGCCCGTCCTTGTAGTAAAAGCTCTGCTCGTTGCCGCCGGCAGAGCACAGCACCTGAATGCCGGTCCCCTCAAACACATTGGGCGCGTCGGTGTCCGTGCCCTTGCCGAGCATCATGCCGGAAAAGCAGGTATCGGTGATGAGGAGCACCTGCCCGGGGATCTGCTGCAGGATCTGCGAAAGGGAGAGCGCGGGGACTGTGAACTCCCGCTGACCATCCGAAAAGACAAAGGAGAACGGGCTGTCGGGATGATCCTGATCGACCAAACCGTGCGTGGCGATGTAGATGACCGAAATATCATTCTCTGTTGTACCCGAAAACGCGTCCCGGACCATCATGGAAAGCAGCGAAGCGGAAAGCGCGGCATCGCTGACGGAGATGATGCTCTCATAACCGTTGCGGTCGCGCTCCAGCACAGAGGCAAAAAGCTGCGCGCCGCTGCGGGCCCCCGGATCGGTATCGGCGTAGGTGACGAAATGATCGCAGCTGATCAGGAGGGCGCGGCGTCTGGTGACGGGCAGCGCTGCTTCATCATCTGCCGGAGGCAGGGCGGACAGATCATCGGCGGTAGTTTCCGCCGCGAAGGCCGGGGCGAAGGGGCGAAGCGACCCTGCCAGCCCTCCGAACAGGCAGAAAAGGAGAAGAAGCGTCAGAAAACGTTTCATGGCGGCCGTTTCTCCTTTCTCTGTGTTGTCCTGCGTGTGATGATGCTTCATTATAACACATCGCCCCGCGTTTGACCACTTTTCGATCATGGCAGAACAGAGGCAGGATACAGCACAATGAAAAGACAGCGGGCGCATTGCCCGGACACGGTGAAATGTGATAAAATACCGGTATAAAGCTATGGAGGGATGACAATGATCCTGAACGGTGTTACGCCTACGATGACAGAGAACGGTGTCAATCAGATCGTACAGGTCAATCGTGATTATATGGACGGCATTCTGCGCGCCGGCGCGATGCCGGTGTTATTGCCCCTGCCGGAGGAGAAGGATGCAGCCGGTGTGATCGACGTGCTTTTTGATCAGCTGGACGGCATTCTGTTTACCGGCGGCGGAGATCTGCAGCCCTGTCTGTACGGGCAGGAGAATACTTTTTCCGGCAAGCCGGAGCCGGAGCGGGACGCGATGGAGCTGCCCCTGATGCGGCGTTGCATCGCGGAAAAGAAGCCCTTCTTCGCCATCTGCCGCGGTGTTCAGGTGATGAATGTGGCGCGGGGCGGTACGCTTGTGCAGGATCTTACGAATGAAATGCCCGGCACCATGCCCCATCAGCGGATGGATATCCCGAAGTCTCCCGCGCATTCTGTGGTGATCGAGAAAGACACCCTGCTTTCGGATATTCTGGGGACGGATACCATCATGGTGAACAGCCGCCATCATCAGGCCGCGGGCGTGCTCGGCAAGGATCTGATCCTCTGCGCGAAGGCGGAGGACGGCGTGACAGAGGGGCTGTGGCTGCCGGAGCATCCCTTCGCGCTGGGCGTACAGTGGCATCCGGAATCGCTGGCGATGAAGGATGAGATGGCGCAAAAGCTGTTCGATGCCTTTGTGAAGGCGTGCGAACACGCGAAGACAGGTGAAAATATGGCGTAAAAACCGTGCTTAAAACCCCGTTTTTGAGGGTAAAAAGGGCGGTTTTGAGGCTTATTTTCATGCTTCTATATTTTGACATTTTTACGCAAAACAGAAGGATGAGAGGGAACGATGACAAGGATCGCGCTGATCGGAGATCTTCACGGGAACAAGCCCGCGACACTGGCGCTGGAGGAAGACCTGAAAAAGCGGAATGTGGACCGTATCTGGTGCCTGGGGGATATCGTGGGCAAGGGGCCTGACAGCGCGTTTACCTGCGACTGGGCCAGGGCGCATTGTGAGATCATTCTCAGCGGCAACTGGGATGAAGGCGTGGCGCTGCGGCAGTTTCCGCGCGATTCCTACTACTGGGATCAGCTGGGCGAGGAGCGGATGCGTTACCTGACCACATTGCCGAGGGAGATGGAATGCTGGTTTTCCGGCGCGCATATCCGCATGTTCCATGGCCGTCATGTGATGGAAAAGCTGCTGCAGCTTTATGCCGATGAAGAAGAATGGGGCCCGTATTTCAAGCCGGACTTCGATACCATCCTGTATGCGGACGCGCACAAGCACGGCCTGCGTCTGCTGCGCTACGGACGCCGGCTGGTGAACAGCGGCAGCGTGGGCAACGGAACGGGGTTCAATCAGGTGCAGTACTGCATCATGGAGGGTGAAGAGGGCGCGAAGGAAAAATCGCCGCTGCTGTTCACCTTCATTGCCGTACCGTATGACTATGAGCAGGCCGCGCGGGACGCGGAGAATACGGAGCTGCCCGGCAGGGAAGCCTATATGAACGAGGTGCGGACGGGCGTTTATTCCAGAAGATGATCGCCGCGTCAGCGCTGTTACCGGACAGGCGAAAAAGCGGCTTGAACGATCGGATGACGCCGGTTATTCGGGCGGCACCGCGGATGCTTTGTATCAAAATTGTTCATCCGTTGACAAGCAAAACAGGAAAATTTATAATGACCCAAGATATTGTATACCATTTGGGGAGGGATCGATCATGAGCAAAACATTTATTCCCGAGGGCTACAAAGCCTCGCTTTCACTTTATGAGACCCAGGAAGCCATTGAGCTGATCAAGAAGACCTTTCAGGATAATCTGTGCAAGGCCCTGAAGCTGCGCCGCGTTTCCGCGCCGCTGTTCGTGGACGGCGCGAGCGGACTGAACGATGACCTGTCCGGCTGGGAGCGCGCTGTCGGTTTTGACATCAAGGAGACCGGCGCGCAGGCGCAGGTGGTGCATTCACTGGCCAAGTGGAAGCGCATGGCGCTGAAGCGTTACGGCTTCAAGACCGGCAACGGCCTGTATACCGATATGAACGCGATCCGCCGCGATGAGGATCTGGATAACCTGCACAGTGTGTATGTGGACCAGTGGGACTGGGAAAAGGTGATCGAAAAGGAAGAGCGCACGCTGGAGACCCTGAAGGAGACCATGCGCCGCATCGTGACCGCCATCTGCAACACCGCTGATGTGCTGGCGTGGCAGTATCCGCAGCTGAAGAACATGCTGGATCGTGATATCGTGTTCGTGACCACGCAGGAGCTTGAGGATATGTATCCCGGCAAGAACGCCAAGGAACGCGAGAACGCCTTCCTGCAGGAGCATCACACCGCCGGTATCCTGCAGATCGGCGGCAAGCTGAAGAGCGGCGAACCGCATGACATGCGCGCGCCGGACTATGATGACTGGGAGATCAACGGCGATATCCTGTTCTGGAACGATATCCTCGGCTGCGCGTTTGAAGTGAGCAGCATGGGCGTGCGCGTATCGCCCGAATCGCTGGATCGTCAGCTGACGCTGGCCGGCAAGGACGAGCGCAGGAGCATGCCGTTCCATCAGGCGCTGCTCAAGGGTGAGCTGCCCTATACCATCGGCGGCGGTATCGGCCAGAGCCGTCTGAGCATGATCCTGCTCGGAAAATGCCATATCGGAGAGGTGCAGGCCTCGGTATGGGACGATAAGACGCTGCGTCTCTGCGAGGACAAGGGCGTTATGCTTCTGTAACTTTTATTTGATCAGACAGATATTTAGTAATAAAAGGAGATTTCTAAGATTATGAGACAGTTTACATCCGAAGAACTTCGAAACACATGGAAGGAATTTTATAAAGAGAGAGGACATGTTGATGTAGGTGCGGTATCGCTCGTATCTGATGGTTCAACAGGTGTTTTATTTAACGTTGCTGGTATGCAGCCATTAATGCCATATTTATTAGGACAGAAGCATCCTATGGGAACCAGACTTTGTAATGTTCAGGGATGCGTTCGAACAAATGATATTGATTCTGTCGGAGATAAAAGTCATGTTACTTTCTTTGAGATGATGGGAAGCTGGAGTCTTGGAGATTACTTCAAAGAAGACAGATGTAAGTGGAGTTTTGAATTGCTTACACAGGTTTTCGGTT
>CALCTW010000037.1 GCA_937907055.1 uncultured Clostridia bacterium
TCATCCCCGGTGGCGGTGGAGCATGTCAAGGCGGAGGCCGGAATGGATATCGGAGATACGCTGATCGGCATGCATCTTGCCCGCGTGGCGGTTCCCTTCCGCGGCAGTGTCAAGCGGATCGGCGAAGCGCCCCTTGTGATGGCTTACACCCGTCTGCCGTATATCGGCGGGGAACGGGCCCGATACACAGAGGATGATTGAGTCCGCGTTAAAGCAGACGCTTTTTCATCTTTTGTATATATTCAGATCAAGATCAGGAGGAAAAAAGAAATGAAACGGATCATTGCCATGTTGGTTGCCGCGGTCGTGCTGATGATGGCGTTTTCCGCGTTCGCGGAGGAATTGCCTTCGATCACCTTCAGAGGGCTTTCGTTTGGCACGACATATCGCGCCGCGGTAGAGAACGGACGCGCGCCGAACAACGCCTTTCCTGTATCGGTCCCTTATATCGGGCGGATCGATGAGATCATCTATCGCTCGGAATATTTGGAGGGTATGAATCTGGTCGATCCGGATGAAAAGATATCCTCCATCATGCTCATGTCCTATGATTCAGAGGTCGATGTGGCAGGATATACCGCTTATCAGGTGGACTGGCGTTTTGTGCGTCCTCTGGTCGATGGGAAAATATCCATGAATGATGATGACGCGATCTTCTATGCCGGCTGGTATTCGATCCAGGCACCGGATTATCGCGCCCTTGAAAAGGATCTGACCGAAAAGCTGACCACCCTTTACGGGGAGCCGGAAGGGATCTATGATATCGAGATCTCGTGGGGCGTTTTTGAAAAGGCGATGATCGTTTGGCAGGGCCGCGATGATACCCGGATCATTCTGACGACGGACGGCTACAGCGGCTGCCGCCTTGCTTATGTGTGGATGGGCGCGCAGGAGTTGATCGACGCGGTCTATTCTGTATAGGAGACGGTCGATCCTGTGGAAACCACATATTCTCTGAACGGTCTGTGAGACGGAGCGGGTGAACGCGCTCTGTTCATCTCTTTCGGAGTCCGTTGAAGGGAAGAATGTAATATTTTCGCAAAATACTTGCATTGAAATGTCTGAAATGTTATACTATGCTAAACGCTGAATAAGCGAAACAAAAATGGAGGTACACTGAAATGGCTTATAAGATTACTGATGCCTGCATCGCTTGCGGTGCTTGCGCTGCCGATTGCCCCGTTGAAGCGATCAGCGAAGGCGAAGGCAAGTACGAGATCGACGCTGAAAAGTGCATCGGCTGCGGTGCCTGCGCCGGTTCCTGCCCCGTTGGCGCTCCCGAAGAAGAATAATTTCATCTTTCGAGGAACAAGCCGTGCCGAAAGGCACGGCTTTTTGTTTTCTCCTCCTTCGGTTTATCTTGACAAAGCGGAAGGGCTATAATAAAATGGTTGCAGCGTTGAAAGGGTGAGTACCATCGTCGCTGTCTGAAAGAGAGCCGGGTCAGGTGAAAGCCGGCGGCAGTCAAAGTGGGAATATGGCCCCGGAGCGGTCGGTGTGAGCGTCCTCTGTCATGCAAGCGTAAGCCCCGGCGGGTCAGCCCGTTACAGCTGAAAAGAGACACGGCTTAGTGTAAAGCAGGGTGGTACAGCGTGTGATGACGCCCCTGTCTGCATCAGAGGTCGTTTTTTTATTTCATGTTCTTTACAGAACAGGAGGGAGGTTCGCCATGAGTGAACTGAAAAAAGGTACTTACTACATCACCACGCCCATCTACTATCCCAGCGGAAACATGCACATCGGCCACACCTATACCACGGTCGCGGCGGATACCATGACCCGCTACAAGAAGATGCAGGGTTATGATACGTATTTCCTCACCGGTACCGATGAACACGGTCAGAAGATCGAGCTGAAGGCTGCCGAAAAAGGCGTTACGCCCAAGGCCTATGTCGATGAGATCGTCGCCAATACCAAGGAACTGTGGAAGCTGATGGAGGTCGAATATAACGATTTCATCCGCACCACGGACGAACGTCATGAAAAGGTCGTTCAGAAGGTCTTCCGCCAGTTCTATGAGCAGGGTGATATCTATAAGAGCAATTATGAAGGCCTGTATTGCACGCCCTGCGAGTCCTTCTGGACTGCCACACAGGTGGTGGAGAAGGACGGTGTCAAGTGCTGCCCCGATTGCGGCCGCCCCGTGCAGCCCATGCATGAAGAAAGCTATTTCTTCCGTATGAGCAAGTATCAGGACTGGCTCATCGATTACATCCAGCAGCATCCGGATTTTATCCAGCCTGTATCCCGCGCCAATGAAATGATCAACAACTTCTTAAAGCCCGGTCTTCAGGATCTGTGCGTCAGCCGCACCAGCTTCAAGTGGGGCGTCCCGGTCGATTTTGATACCAAGCACGTGGTTTATGTGTGGATCGATGCGCTGAGCAACTATATCTCCGCGCTCGGTTATAAGAGCGAGGATGATACCCTGTTCCAGAAGTACTGGCCTGCCAATGTGCATCTGGTCGGCAAGGAGATCGTCCGTTTCCACACCATCTATTGGCCCATCATGCTGCACGCCCTGGGTCTGGAGCTGCCCAAGCAGGTCTTTGCCCATGGCTGGCTGCTTTTCGGCGGCGATAAGATGAGCAAGTCCAAGGGCAATGTGCAGTACGCGCAGCCCATCGTGGCCCGCTACGGCGCCGACGCCCTACGTTACTATCTGCTGCGCGAAATGCCCTTCGGCGCGGATGGCAATTATACCGATGAAGCCTTCCTGACCCGCTATAATTCCGATCTCGCGAATGACCTTGGCAATCTTGTCAGCCGTACGGTCGCGATGATCGAAAAGTATTTTAACGGTGTGCTTCCCGCGTGGACGGCGGAAGGCGCCAATGCCGATGAAGATGACGCGCTGCGCGCCCATTGCGCCGCGCTTCCGCAGCTTGTGGATGCCCAGATGGAAAAACTCCAGTTCAGCCAGGCGCTGACCGAGATCTGGAAGGTCATCGGCGAGTGCAACAAGTACATCGATGTCACCCAGCCCTGGGTGCTCGGCAAGGACGAGAGCAAGAAGGCCCGTCTGGCCAATGTCCTGCTCAATCTGGCGGAATGTGTCCGTTACGCGGCCATCCTCATCCGTCCCTTCATGCCTGTCACGCCCGATCTGATCTTTGATCAGCTGGGCATCACCGGCACCGATATCACCGTGTATGATTCCCTCAACGCCTTCGGTCAGCTGAAGGAAGGCACCAAGGTACACAAGGGAGACGCGCTGTTCCAGCGTCTGGATATCAAGAAGGAACTGGCCGCGCTCAATCCCGAAGCTGTCGCGCCTGCCGAAAAGAAGCCCGAGAAGAAGGCTGAAAAGAAGGCGGAGCAGCCCAAGAAGGAAAAGCCCAAGGCGGAGATCCCCGAAGGCTGCATCGCGTTCGGTGATTTTGAAAAGGTCAAGCTCCGCGTGGCCAATGTTCTCACCTGCGAAAAGGTGGAAAAGAGCGATAAGCTGCTCAAGTTCAGCCTGGATCTGGGCACCGAGCAGCGCACCGTGCTCAGCGGCATTGCCAAGTACTATCAGCCGGAGGAACTGGTGGGCAAGAGCCTCGTCCTGCTGGCCAATCTCGCGCCCCGCAAGATCATGGGTATCGAGAGCCAGGGCATGCTGCTTTCCGCCATCAAGGAAAATGAAGACGGCTCCGAGACCCTGCGTCTGCTCACCGTGGACGGCGGTGTCTTCCCGGCCGGAAGCGAGATCGGCTGATCCCGTTCATCCCATTCTAAACCGATGTTTTCAAGGCACGTTCCGGTTCTCCGGGGCGTGCTTTTTGCGTTCCTGAAGCGTGTATCTCTTTAAAGGGTGTATTCTTTGTGTATCACTTTTGACAGGAGTGGCAGGGGGTGTTATAATATGCGCGTGAAATCGCGGGTACCTTCGGGGCCCGACATTCACGGCTCTCTTTTACTTTACTGTCAGGTATCTTGACGGAACTTGAACGGAGGAACTGCATATGTCTACTACCCGTAAACGCAACAACGTTACTTATCTGTGCACCCTTGCGCTGCTGGTGGCCATTGAAGTGGTCATGAAGCTCAGCGGTCTGGGCTCGCTCAGGATCACGCCTTTTCTGGTGATGAGCTTCCTCACCATCCCCATCGCTGTCGGCGCGGCGCTTCTCGGTCCTACGGCCGGTCTTGTGCTCGGTGCCGTGTTCGGCGGGCTCAGTCTCATTGATGCCATGACGGGCACCTCCGGCATGACGGTCGTCTTTTTCCAACAGGATCCGGTCGGCACGGTTTTCCTGTGCCTGGTCATGCGTATGCTGATGGGCTATCTGACCGGTCTTGTCTTCAAGGGCTGCCGGAAGATCGATCCCACCAAAACCATCTGCTATTATGTCGGCGCGCTGGCAGCGCCGCTGCTCAATACCATCCTTTTCATGGGTTATATCGTCATTTTCTTCTATAACACGGAATATGTCCAGAATCTTGCCATCTCCAAGGGCGCGGATAACTGGTTCATGTTCATCGTGCTGATCGTCGGCGTTCAGGGTCTGATTGAAGCGGGCGTCGGCTGCGTGATCGGCGGCACCATCAGCAAGATCCTTTCCAGGACCAAGCTGCTTCGCCGGAAATAAATTCAATCATCAAAGGCAATACAGGAAGCCGTTTTCCTGTATTGCCTCAATCCAATTACAGGCAGGGAAACAAAATGATCTTTACAATGGATGTCGGCAATACCAATATCAAGTGCGCGGTATTTGAAGGCAATGAGATGGTCGGCTACTGGCGTCTGTCCACCACCCGGAAATATACCAGCGATGAAATGGGCTCCACGCTGATCAGTCTGCTGAACAGCAAGGGCTTCAAGCCTTCTGATATTTCAGGCGTGATGCTTTCCTCCGTTGTTCCCACCATCAACTTCACCGTGGAGCATATGTTCCGGGATTACTTCAATATCGAACCCATGTACGTCGCTCCCGGGGTGAAGACGGGCATCGATATCAAGTATGAGAACCCGCGCGAGCTGGGCAGTGACCGTATCTGCAATGCTGTTGCCGCGGCCACGCTGTACGGCGGCCCCTGTGTGTATATCGATTTCGGCACCGCGACCACTTTCGGCGTGCTGGATAACAAGAACGCCTTCCTCGGCGGTGCCATCGTGCCGGGCCTGAAGCTGACAAGTGAAGCCATCGTCAGCGGCACGGCCAAGCTGCCGCACTTTGAACTCATCAAGCCTGAGCATGTCATTGGCAAGACCACGGTTGCCAATCTGCAGAGCGGTCTCATCTACGGCTATGTCGGTCTGGTGGATTATCTGGCCCGCAAGCTCCGTGATGAGATGGGCTTCCCGGAGGCCAAGGTCATTGCCACCGGCGGCACCGCCAAGCTCATCGCTTCCGAAACGGATGTGATCGATGTCATCGACGGCACTCTGACCCTCAAGGGTCTTCAGATCATCTGGGAAAAGAATCACTGATGCCTGAAACGGCTCCGTTCATGGGGACGCGAAGGCCGGGAAAGGTTATTCCGGTATGCAACCGAAAGAAAAAAGACCGCTGAATACCGCAAGCATCGCCGCGCTGGCTTTTACAGGTGCGGTGCTTTTGGCATGTGCGGTCTTTTTCTGTTTTGTCTCCTGCTCAAACGGTGATTATGTCCGCCCGGATGACGCGCTGGTCATCCACGCGGCCGGCGTTGAAACACCTTCAGCCACCGTTCTGCCCACGCCCACGGTGCAGTATGCCTTCATCACGCCGCAGCCGGTGCAGCAGGGGGCGGCACAGGAAACCCAGGCCCCAGTCTATTATAACTTCAGCATCACCATCGGCGGCCTGGCCGCTTTCCAGAGCGATATCACGCAGAGCCTGCTGAATGATCCCGGCTATTCCGAACAGGATGTTTTCGCGCATGTTTCGCGCTATATCCACGCGGACAGGAATATCGTTGTGCTGGATAATCTTTTAAGCAATTCCGCGAATTACACCGATACCATGGCGCCGGGAGTATGCGCCGCCGCGCTGCATCAGGCGGGATTTGATACCGTTGTTCTGTCCAATGATCATGTGCTGGATTATGATACCGATGGATTATTAAATACAGTTGGTATCCTGAACAGCGAAGGTATGACGGTCAACGGAACAGGCGCGGGCGCGGGGGAAGGGATCACCTTCATCAACATCAACGGCGCGAAGATCGCGCTCGTTTCCTATACGGAGACCCTGACCGGCAAATCAGCGGAACGTCTTACCGTAATGCCGGAGGCAGTCACGGTCTACAGCGCCGAACAGGCGCGGAATGATCTTCAGTACGCGCGCGAACAGGGCGCGGAGTTTGTGATCGTCTTCATGTATTGGGGCAAAGAAGAGGCTGAATCTGTTTCCGCCGCGCAGCGTGATATCGCGCAAACACTCAGCCTGTACGGCGCGGACGCGATCATCGGCACCAATCCCCACATCGCCCAGCCGCTCGAAATGCTGATCGGATATAACGAACTTACCGGCCGACCCCAGCGTACGCTGGTCGCCTATTCCATGGGCAGCCTGATCACGGAGAGCCGCGAAAACCGCGAACACATCTCTTCCTTCCTGCTGCATCTGGAGGTCACCTGTTCATCCGATGATGTCCGCTTCGTTTCTGTTGGCTATACGCCCCTTTACATCTGGAATGACCGCGCCAATAACAACAATCGTTTCTACAGCGTTTATTCCGCCGGTGAAGCCCCGGAGGGGATGAGCGATACGCAGAAGACCTACATGGATCACAGCCTGCAATTCATCAAGAACAGAATGGACAACGGTGTGGCGGTTATGGTGAGCGACTGAGGATCGTGCAAACGCTTTACGGCACATCCTTTCCACGATCCCAATCATCTTTCCGGCATTCATCGCGTATCAAAAAGCAGCCGTTTTCGCGGCTGCTTTTTTGTATTTGTCAGTTGACCGTGATCCCGGTCAGGGCTTTCCAGGAATTCCTCAGCGTGGTCTGATTGGTCAGTCCATAGTTGGGATCGTTCTTTTTCACTTCATCCAGATCACGCAGGAAGTGGATGCACAGGTGACCGTCAAAGCCGTTGGCTGTGATGGAACCCACCAGATGCGGACGATTGTGCATGGTGGCCATGGTCCATTCGCCGGAGGGCAGCTGCACATAAACGGTGTGCACAGTCCAGGAAGGCTTGCCGAAGGCCTTGTTCATGATCAATGTGTCCGTCAGAGCGGCGGGCTGACTGTCACAGTGATTGCCGCAGGAGTACACGTTGATGTTCCATGCCAGAGAAGTGATGGGGTCGTAAATGATCAGCGTATCGCCGCCCTTCAGGGAGGGCTTTACTTTGTTGAACCAGTGCAGCAGTTTCACATCGCCGGTGGCAGGACCGTCGCTCAGACCCTCATTGGGAGCCAGCTCCACGGAAGGCGCGGCGCTCGCGGGAGCGGCGTAGCCGGAATAGAGGAGCGCCTGCATCGCGGCGGTCGCGGCACCGGAGACCGCCATATTGTTGCGCAGCTGGAATTCCAGCACGGCCAGATAGGTGGTCTCATCAAAGCTGCCGTTGATGTTCACGGTATAGCCCAGTTCGCTCAGACGTTTCTGCATCCTTGTGATCGCGGCGGTATCCTGACTGTCCGCGTTGCGGTAGTAGATGTGCAGTGTATTGAAGGAAGAGATCGTATCGGAATAGGCAATGGCGGAGGAAGAGAAGAGGGCGGTGAAGGTATTGACACCGGCCAGTCCGTCCACGCTGAGCCCATGAATGGACTGGAAGGATTTCACCGCGCTGATGGTCGTGCTGTCATAGTTGCCGGTCACAGCGCTGGAGGAAAGGTAATTGAGCGCCACCAGACGTTCCTGCAGCGTCTTTACATCTTCTCCCGTGTATCCGCTGCGCAGTGTGCGCTTGAAGAGGGAAGTGTCATACGCGGCTTCGTTATCCGATTCACCGGAGACCGCCTGCGTGGGGGCCACGGAAGGCGCGGCAGTCGCTTCAGTATAGGTGATATAGGCGCTGGATACATAACCGAAGTTTCCGTTATACAAGATCCTTGCCCAGGATTTGGTGTAGCTGTAAACCGGAACGACCGTGCCGTTCGGGATGGTATCGATTGTGGCGTAGGAAGCGCCCGCGCCTGCGCGCATGTTCAGCGTGCCGCCGGAGGTCTTGATCGTCGCGGTCCCGCAGGGATTGTCAAAGGTGATCGCGGCGGTGGGGGCGGGGGTGATGACCGGGACCGGTGTGCCGGTCGGCGCGGAGGTCACAGTCACGCTGTAGAACTTGAGATAAGTATTGTTCAGATAACCCGTGTATCCCTTGTAGGAGGCGAAGCTCCAGGAATCGCCGCGGCTCAGGATCGTCACCGTGCTCTTATTCGGTACGGAGGTGATGATGGTCGAACTCGTTTTATCCTGTGCGCGCATGTTCAGCGAGCCGCCGTTGGTGGAGATCGTCGCGTACTGCGTGGTGGTCACTGCAGGGGTGGGCGGCGCGGTTACCACGATCGGCTTCGGGGTGGCTGTCACAAGCGTAATGGTATTGAAGGTAAGGTATTTATTCATCACATAGCCGGTGCAGCCGTTATAGGAAACGCGGCTCCACTGGCTTCCGTGCTCCAGCACGGTAACGGTCTTGCGGTTGGGGATCGTGGTGACGATGGATGTGGAGGTGGAAGCGGAAGCGCGCATATTCAGCGATCCGCCGGAAGTGGAGACGGCAGCCGTTTCAGCGGGGGCGGCTGTGATCACGGGCTGTGCCGTCTGCGGAACGGGCGTCGCGGTCGGCGTAGTGACCGGCGTGTTGCCCGCCGCGTTGGTGTACATCAGGTAGGAGGTCGATACGTAGCCCGTATAGCTGCCGTATGACACGTAAGCCCAGCTCAGCGTGGCGCTGTAGACCGTCACCTCTCTGCCGTTCGGGATCGTGGTCACGATGCGCGCGGAGGAGGAGGGGGTGGCGCGCAGGTTCAGAGAACTGCCGGCGGTCTTCACGATCGCCGTTGTGGCCGAGGAGGAGAGCGCGTACAGCCGGGTCAGCGTTTTATTACCGGCCACACCGTCCTGTGTCAGCCCCTGATCCTTCTGGAACTGCATCACCTGCGCTGCCGTGGCGGAGCCGTACTTGCCGTCCGCTTTCACGTCATATCCCAGGAAGATCAGTGCCTGCTGCATTTTCAGCACATCCGCGCCGCTGCTGTTGATGCGCAGCGTGGCGTATTCCGCCAGCGCGGCACTGCCGATCATGATCAGACAGAAGATGATACAGATGAATCCCGGGATAAGTTTGCGTTTCATTGCGCGTTCCCCCTTTGAACAAATCGCACAAATTATATCATATTATTATGAAAGTGTAAAGATGCGTAATCTTTTTGTTACAAATAGCAAGGGAGCAGGATGCCTGTAAAAGCCAACCGGATCCACAAAAATGCTTCTTATACGGAGAATTCGGAGCATTTTCATCATAAATTTGGAAAAAGGTCGTATTCTTTCGGTTTATGGCCGAATATTGCATTGAAAAAAACGCGCCGCGAGTATACAATAATACAGGATGTTTCCCGAAACTGATCATGGAGGACATGTCAATGCGTGTTTTATTGACCGGCGGTGCCGGATATATCGGTTCTCATACAGCGCTCTGCCTTTTGGAGGCGGGTCACGAGGTCGTGGTTCTGGATAACCTGTCCAACGCTTCTCCCGAAGGATTGAAGCGTGTTGAAGCACTGACGGGCAGGAAAGCCCCTCTCTTTGTGGGCGATTGCACCGTGGAAGCCGATGTGAAAAAGGTGTTTGAAAGCGGCAAGATCGACGCGGTCATCCATTTTGCCGGCCTGAAGGCTGTCGGTGAAAGCACACAGATCCCGCTTGAGTATTATCGCAACAATCTTGATGCCACGCTGGTCCTGTGCCGCGTGATGAAGCAGTATGGCTGCAACCGCATCGTGTTCTCTTCTTCCGCCACGGTCTACGGCACCAATCAGAATGTGCCCCTCCGGGAGGACTATCCCACCGGCTGCACCAACCCCTACGGTTGGACCAAGTGGATGAGCGAACGCATCCTCACCGATACCGCCGCGGCGGATCCGGAGCTGAGTGTCGTGCTGCTGCGCTACTTCAATCCCATCGGCGCGCACGAGAGCGGCCGCATCGGCGAAGATCCCTCCGGCATCCCGAACAATCTCATGCCCTATATCTGCCAGGTAGCCAGCGGCAAGCTGCATCATCTGCGCGTGTTCGGCAATGATTATGACACTCACGACGGCACCGGCGTCCGCGATTATATCCATGTCATGGATCTGGCGGAAGGTCATCTGGCAGCCATCGGTTACGCGGCAGAGCATACCGGTGTGGAGATCGTCAATCTGGGCACAGGCGAAGGCTACAGCGTTCTGGATATCGTCAAGGCGTTTGAAAAGGCCAATGATCTGACCATTCCTTATGAGATCACGCCCCGCCGTCCCGGCGATATCGCCAAGTGCTACGCGGATCCCGCGAAGGCTAAGGCGGATCTTCACTGGGAAGCGAAGCGCGGGCTGGAGACCATGTGCCGTGACGCGTGGAACTGGCAGAAGCAGAATCCCAAAGGCTACGAATCGTGATCGTATCGCAGTCAATACAGCAATATATCATGGAAAAGCACAGGTTCGTCTGTGCTTTTTCTTATACGCGGAAGCATTGCAAGACAACGTGAAAAGCGCTACAATAGACAAAAAGAGGATCGGAGGGGCTGAAGCATGCGCGCCGAGATCGAGCCGGTGACTGAAGCAACAAAGGAAGCCTTTTACGCGCTGGCGTGTGAATATTTGCCGGATACCGACCCGGAACAGGCGGAAGTGATGCGCGGCCGCTATCCTTCTGCTTTTCTCGTTCTGAAGGTGGATGGAGAAGTCACAGGCGCGGCGTTTGGCTGGCCGCGATCAGAGCGTGTCCCCGGCGATCCTTCCTTCACTTTGCAGGGCATCTGCGTTCGTCAGGAGCGGATGCGAATGGGTCTCGGATCCCGTTTGCTTCGCGCCTTCGAACAGAACGCGGCGAAAAGCCCCTGCACGGTCATCGGCGCGGGCAGCGCGCCGGGGGATGCTGAACGCTTTTATCTGAAAAACGCTTACCATCCATCCTGCTATAAGACCTTCGATCCTTCGGGACAATGTCACATCTATCCCTTCGCGGGCATGGAAGAATATCTTGCGTTTGACAGAGAAGCCTTCCGCGTTTCTGTTCAGGGAGATGAAGGTTTTGCGGTGATGGAAAAGGCGCTTCCTGCCCGGTGATTCCGGGCATCTGATATCAAAAAAGGAGGAGACCGGCATGGTGATCTGCTGTATCGGGGACAGTCTTACAGAGGGGGATTACGGCATCAAAGGCGTGCGGGGTGTCCCCAATGTGCACGCGGAGAATTATCCATACTTTCTTCAGCGGATGACCGGCGCTGAGGTCCGGAATTTCGGCCGCTGCGGCTGGCGGGCATCACACATTTATAACTGGTACCGTGAAGGCGGTTTCTCTGTTGCCGGCGCGGATAAGATCGTGATCTGCCTTGGCACCAACGGAGGTCACAGCATGACGGAGGAAACAGAGGATAATCAGGCTTATCTGCTTCTGATCGACCGGCTGCGCGCGGAAGCGCCGGGGGCTGAGATTTATGTCTGCACACCGCCGCATGTGACCGAGGATCCTTCCTATATCAATTGCGGTTACGCGCCGCAGGTGCGGGCCGCCCGCTCGTTTGTAAAGCGGCTCGCGGCGGAAAAAGAGGTCAGACTGATCGATCTGGGCACCGATCCGCATTTTACTGCCGAAACAGAAACTGAGATGCAGCCCAATGACGGTCTGCACTTCACTGAAAAGGGATATCAGACCTTGGCCGGCGTGATCGCTGAAGCGATCCTGTGACCGGCGTTCTGATGAAAGGAAAAGAGCATGGTTTTTGTTATTGCAGCGGCGATATTCGTCCTTCTTTTGCTGATCGGTTTTCTGTGCGGCATGACCCATATCCGCTTTTATAGAAAAACGCGTAAAGGCGCGGTCAGCGTCGCGTGTGTGGGGGACAGCATCACCTACGGATGCTATATTCCGTTCTTTTTCGCCCGCAATTATCCGTCACTGCTTCAGAAAGCGCTTGGTTCCGGCTATACGGTGAATAACTATGGAAAAAACAATCGCACACTGCAGCCGGACGGGAACCATCCCTATATCCGCAGCGGTGTGTGTCGGCAGAGCCTTTCCCGCGGCGCGGATGTTGTGATCATCATGCTGGGAACAAATGATTCCAAGCCGTGCAACTGGAAGGATGAAACGGCCTTCCGCGCGGCCTATGAAGACCTGCTCCGGCAATACGAGGAGGCTTATCCCGGCTGCCGTGTCATCCTGTGCACACCGTCGCAGGTGGGCAGGCCGACCGGCTTCTTCGCGCTTCTTTCCAATGCCTGTGATAACGAAAAGGTCAAGGTCATCTCCCGTGTCATCAGGGCAGTCGCTGCCGATCGGAAAAAGGAACTGGCGGATATGAACCGGCTGACGGAAGGCTTTTCAACAGAGTTGATATACAGCAATTTAAGCGCAGGGGCGCTGCTGAAGGCAGTAAACATTTTTGTCAGCGAAGAAGACGCCGGACCGCTGGAGCGGATCATTGATTATATGGAGCTTACAAGGGAACT
>CALCTW010000038.1 GCA_937907055.1 uncultured Clostridia bacterium
GGACAGATCGAATACCTGCTCAGAGGCGAGAAGACCGCTGTTTGTCCAATCGCAGACTGTTTCCGTCAGTGTGGGGATGGAAAGATCAGATTCGGACGTATCTACGAGATCGTAGAAAGTGTGCTGCAAAAGACAGGCGTTTTAAAGGCTGATACATTGGAAGCGGTGCTCTTTGCGGATCAGCAGGCACGATCCATAGCGGAAAGTCTGCTGTAAACGGAGGTCTGATGAATATACTCTATATACTGCTGGCGATTCTTCTTCTTGGGATCATGGTCATTGTTCATGAAGCGGGGCATTTTTTTGCTTCGCGATTGACCGGGATCCCTGTTAAGGGGTTCGGCATCGGATTTGGACCGACGCTTTGTCGGAAAGTAAGCAAAAAAACAGGCACGGAGTTTGTGCTGAGGTTGATCCCGGCCGGCGGTTACTGCTCATATTACGGAGAAGACGATCCGAAAGCTGATCTTACCGATCCGCGTTCATATCGGAATCAAAAGGCATGGAAACGTTTTATTGCCGTTCTGATGGGCCCGGTCATGAACTTCGTACTGGCATACATTGTGTGTGTTATCTTCATGCTTTGTCTTGGTTCGGTGACCAGAATTCATCCCGAGTTGCCGATGCGGATTACAACAGTTACAGAGGGCGGCGCCGCCCAGATCGCCGGTCTGCAGGCAGGAGATCAGATCACCACCGTTAACGGAAAAAGCGCTGCCGGCATTATGGATAACGGCAATTATGTATTGAGTCAATTGATCGCGGAAGAGAAAGAAAAGGGCGGTTCGATCATTCTTGGTGTCATTCGTGACAAGCAGGATCTGACGATCGAGGTAGTGCCCGAATCTGTACCGCAGGAAGATGGTACAAGCCGGATGATGGTCGGGATCGAATATGGACCGTCCTTTGAGCGGATCACATTCGATCATCCCGGCATTCTGCTGGCTGAAAGCTGGAACTATATGATAGAAGCAGGCAGCAGCATCCTGAAAGGATTCGCGACCCTGTTTTCAAACTGGAATAACCTGTCCACAATGGGCTCCGGGCCGGTCGGCATCGTCAGTACGGTAGCCGAACAAACGCGGATCTACGGAATCGAGGCTTATATTCAGCTCCTGATTCTGATCTCTGTAAATCTGGGTCTTGTCAATCTCATGCCTATTCCGGGTCTTGACGGCAGCAGGGCGATCTTTCTGCTGATCGAGATGATCTTCAAAAAGCCTGTCAATCCAAAAGTGGAAGCATGGATCCATCTGATCGGTTTTGTCTTTCTCTTTGGGCTGATCCTGTTTTTCACTATGAATGATATTATTCGTTTGTTCTAAGAAGAGGGGAATATGGGAAGTCGATATTCAGTAAAAATTGGTTCTCTGCTGATGGGAGGCGGCGCGCCGGTCAGCGTACAGAGCATGACAAACACAGACACCGGTAATGTGACGGCTACGCTTGAACAGATTCGCGCGCTCGCAAGCGGTGGCTGTGATATTGTACGTATGTCTGTATATGATCAGCGCTGTGTGGATGCTATACGGCCGTTGGTTGATCAGAGTCCGGTTCCGCTTGTTGCGGATATTCATTTTGATCACAAACTGGCCATTGGCGCAATGGAGAATGGTATCCATAAACTGCGCATCAATCCGGGCAACATTGGCGGACAGGACAGAGTGAAAGCTGTTGTCGATTGCGCGAAAATGCACCATGTGCCGATTCGAATTGGGGTCAATTCCGGATCGTTGGAAAAGGACATCATGGAAAAGAACGGCGGCGTGACCGCTGATGGTATGGTCGAAAGCGCGCTGCGTCATGTGCGTATGCTGGAGGCGGAAGGCTTTTATGATATCGTTCTTTCACTGAAAGCATCGGATGTAAAAACAATGATCGAAGCCTATCGGCTTGCTTCCCGCAGCTGTGATTATCCGCTGCACCTTGGGGTCACAGAGGCCGGACTGCCGGGAACCGGTACGATCAAGAGCGCTGTAGGGATCGGTTCGCTGCTGTTGGATGGTATCGGTGATACGATCCGTGTCTCTTTGACTGCTGACCCTGCGGAGGAGCCCCGCGCAGCGATCGATATTCTGAGAGCGATCGGAATCCGAGAGGGGGTACAGTTCGTTTCTTGTCCGACCTGCGGACGTACGAGGATCGATGTGCCCGGAATCGCTCAGCGGATCAAGCAGGAATTTGAAAATGAAAAAAAGCCCGTCAAGATCGCTGTGATGGGCTGCGTTGTGAATGGTCCCGGTGAGGCGAAGGGAGCCGATGTAGCCCTTTGCGGCGGGGATCATTGCGGTGCTATCTATGTTAAGGGAGAGTTTGTCCGTAAGGTGAATGAAGAATGTATGACGGACGAAATGATCAAAACAGTACGGGAGTATCTGAATGACTTATGAGGAACTGTTTTCCCAGATCGCGACGGCTTTGCCTGAAACGGCCGGGAAACTGATGGTCGAAAAAGTCACATATATCAAGGAGGAGAACAAAGCTGTCTTCTCCTTCCTTTGCGATGTTCTTCTTGGCGAACGCGCCTTTCTGACGATCAAACAGATTATCAGCAGCGCGTTTCCGTCACTCAAATTTTCTGTACGTGTCGCGTCGCCCTCGCTTGGCGGATTATTTCTGAAGGAACCCGATAAGTATTCAAATACATTGAACGCGTATCTCGTGCGCAATTTTCCTGCTGCCGTCAGCTGGGAATTTGATATACGCTGGGCGGCAGGAAACGGAAAGGTATTTCTTGAACTGCCTGATGATTTTGCTGTACAGTACATGAAAACGCAGCATGCGGAACAGGCGCTTCAGCATGCGATTTATGATATCTTCAGGATCGATACGGAAGTGCTTTTCAGAGTAAGAGGCGATCAGGAAGCAAGGCTGCGCGCGATCCGTGAGGAACGCGAACGTGAAGAGGAAGAAACACGCGCGCTGACAGAAAAATACGCTGAAGCAGAACGGGAACGCGCGGCAAAGCCCAAATCGGATCCTTACACCCCCGTTATTAAAGGACGTTCTATAGGCGATCCGGCGGTCAGTATCAATGAATTGACCGGCAACGGTGAGCTTGCCGTCGTACAGGGGAAGGTCCTCAATGTAGAAACGAAAGAAATCTCCGGCGGCGAAGCTCGTCTTCTGACCTTTGCCGTAACAGATTATACCGATACGATCAACTGCAAATGCTTCCTGTACTATCGCAACAGAAATCCGAGGCGTGAAGAAACGGACGCGGATAAGGTACCGGAGATCACCCCTGAACAGAGAGAAAAGGTAGAGAAAGTCAGCAGCCGTGTCAAAACCGGTATGGGGATCGTAGTGCGCGGAAACTGCCAGTTTGATAATTTCTCTCACGAGAATGTGATCATGGTTCGCGACATGAGCGAAATGAAAATCACTGAACGCACGGATGACGAACCTGAAAAGCGTATTGAACTGCACCTGCATACCAACTTCAGCACCATGGACGCGTGCGCCTCTGCCACAGCGCTGATCAACCGCGCGAAGAAGTGGGGCCACGAGGCCATCGCGATTACCGACCATGGTGTAGCGCAGGCTTACCCTGAAGCCTTTGGCGCGGCCAAGAAAGCAGGAATCAAGCTTTTACCCGGCGTTGAAGGTTATCTGACGGATGACGGAAGCGTTGTTGAAGGCGAAGAGGCAAAAAAGATGCCGCTTGATACGCCGATCGTAGTACTTGACTTTGAAACGACCGGACTCAATACGGCAAAGGACAGGATCATCGAGATCGGTGCGGTTAAGCTGTCACACGGACAGGTAGTTGAGTCTTACGGGCAGCTGATCGATCCCGGCATTCCGTTGCCGGAACGTATTACGGAGATCACCCATATCGATGAGGGCATGTTGAAAGGAATGCCGCGTCTGGAGCAGGAGATCGATAGATTTCTTACATTCCTTGACGGATGCCCGATCGCGGCGCATAACGCGAAGTTTGACTGCTCCGTGTTGCAGAGTGAGTTAAAGCGTATCGGCCGTGAGGAATACAAGGCGCCGCAGATCGATACCCTGCTGCTTTCCCGAAAACTATATCCGGAACTGAAGACACACAAGCTTGGTACTGTCTGCAAAGCGCTTGGCGTCTCGCTCAAGGGCGCTCACCGTGCTGTGAATGATGCTTCCGCGACCGGACAGTGCCTTGCGCGTATGCTGGATGACGCGCGAAAGCGCGGGGCAGAGGTTCTGGATGATCTGAACGATGTTTCTAAAGATTACACCCTTGGCAACAGCTGGCACGTTGTGCTGCTGGCCGCGACACAGGATGGTCTGACAAACATCAATCATATGATCTCGGAATCCCATCTTAAGTATTTCAAACGGAAACCGCACATTCCGCGCGCGGTGCTTCAGAAATATCGTGAGGGGGTCATTGTCGGTTCGGCCTGCGAATCGGGTGAACTGTTTACAGCTATGGTAGACGGCGCGTCCGATGAAAAACTGGCAAAGATCGCGCGGTTCTATGATTATCTTGAGATCCAGCCCATCGGAAACAATGCTTTCCTTGTTCGGGAAGGCCGTGTACCCGATGATGAGGGATTGAGAGAATACAATCGCAGTATCGTACGCCTTGGCGAAAAACTTGGGCTGCCCGTTGTCGCGACAGGGGATAAACCTTGTGTAGCAACAGGGGATGTTCATTTCCTTGATCCTTCCGATGCCATCTTCCGCACCATCCTGCAAAATACACAGGGGTATAAGGATTGTGATATTCAGCCGCCTCTTTATTTCAAGACAACAAGAGAAATGCTGGATGAGTTCGCGTATCTTGGTGCTGAAAAAGCCAGGGAGGTCGTCATCACCAATCCCAAGATGATCGCCGGCAGGATCGGGGAGATCTCCCTGTTCCCAAAGCATCCTGAGGGAAAAACGACCTTCTCTCCGTATTGGGAAACCGCGGAGGATGACATTAAAAACATGACCTGGGGCAGAGCGCATTACCTGTACGGAGAGCAGTTGCCCGATCTGGTGCAGAAACGCATCGAAAAAGAACTGAATTCTATCATCGGTTATGGTTACGCGACACTTTATTCTATCGCGAATAAGCTGGTTACGAAATCAAACTCTGATGGTTACGTTGTCGGCAGCCGCGGCAGCGTCGGTTCATCCTTTGTCGCGTTCCTTACAGGGATTACCGAAGTTAACGCGCTGCCTCCGCATTATCGATGTGAACATTGCCATCAGGCTTGGTTTGATATCCCGGCAAAATACACCATCGGTGTTGACTTGCCGGATAAGCCCTGTCCTGGATGCGGCAAGCCGCTGATCAAGGACGGTTTCGATATTCCTTTCGAGGTGTTCCTTGGCTTTAAAGGCGATAAAGTGCCTGATATCGATTTGAATTTCTCGGGTGAGTATCAGCCGAGAGCACATGCGTATGTAAAAGAACTTTTCGGCGAGGAATATGTTTTCCGTGCCGGTACGATCGGTACTGTGGCGGATAAAACGGCCTATGGTTATGTACTGAAATACCTTGAAGGCCGTAATAAAACAGCTTCAAACGCCGAAAAGGAGCGCCTGGCTGCAGGATGCGTGGATGTAAAGAGAACAACGGGGCAGCATCCGGCCGGTATGGTCGTTTTGCCCAAGCAATATGACATTTGCCAGTTCACGGCGATCCAGCACCCGGCGGATGATCTGGAATGCGGTATCATCACTACGCATTATGATTTCGGTTCCATGCACGATATTCTGGTTAAGCTGGATATTCTGGGACACGATGACCCGACGATGCTGCATATGCTGGAGGAGATCACAGGGGTCAACTATCGTGAGATCCCGCTTGGCGATAAGCAGGTCATGAGTCTGTTCTCGTCTCCTGCCGCGCTGGGACTTGTACCTGAAGATATCGGCGGAATCACGACGGGCACATTGGGTGTTCCGGAATTCGGCACAGCCTTCGTCCGCCAGATGCTTGATGACACGCATCCCAATACCATGCAGGAACTGATCCGTATTTCCGGCCTTTCGCATGGTACGGATGTATGGCTTGGCAACGCGAAGGATCTGATCGATAAAGGTATTACGCCGCTGTCGCTTTGCCTTTGCACCCGTGATGACATCATGAATCAGCTGATGCAGATGGATGTACCGGCCAAGATGGCTTTTGACACGATGGAGCGCGTTCGTAAAGGCAAGGGCCTGACAGATGAGATGGTCGAGGCGATGCATGAACACAATGTGCCACAATGGTTTGAAGACAGCTGCCGGAAGATCAAGTACATGTTCCCCAAGGGGCACGCGGTCGCGTATGTGACCATGGCGCTGCGTGTGGCGTGGTACAAGGTGTACCGTCCTCTGGCATACTATGCTGCTTATTTCACGATACGCGGTGATGGATTTGACGGCACGACGATGTTCAAGCCGCTTCCCAAGATCCGCGCGGAACTGAAACGCCTGTACGCGATGGACAGCAAGGAAATGACCGCGAAAGAAAAAGAGGGCATCGTCGCCCTTGAAATGGTTCAGGAAATGATGGCACGCGGTTATGAGTTCAAGGCCTGCGATCTCTATAAGAGTGACGTGAGCAAGTTCATCATTGATGACGGAAAGCTTCTGATGCCGTTTACCGCTTTGGGCGGTCTTGGTGAATCTGCCGCGAAGGGTATCGTCGAAGTCAGAGATGTGCCGTTTATCTCGATCGAGGATCTGCGCGACCGCGCGAAGATATCGAATTCTGTTGTAGAACTGTTAAAAGAGCAGGGTTGTCTTGATGGTCTTGCCGAAACAAGTCAGGTATCACTATTCTGAATTTATTAATACAAGGAGGAATCAACATGGAAAAGACTGTTCATATTGATGGTATGATGTGCATGCATTGCGCGGGAAAGGTGCAGAAAGCTTTGGAAGCGTTAGGGCTTGAAGTAAAGGTAGAACTTGAAAATAAGCTGGCGCTGGTAAAGGGCGATGCTGATAACGAAGCCATTCAAAAGGCTGTCGCGGACAAAGGTTTCACCGTAACCTCGATCGAATAAAGTGAAACGGAGCAGAGATGCGTTCTTTCTCTGCTCTTTTCATAATGAATGACGACATCTTGTGCACCAGGAAACACACAACACAAAAGAAAGTACATTAAACCGCGAAAACGGCAAAAAAAAACTTGCAAAAATGCAGGAAAAACTTGTACTGTATACTTGTTTTTTTGAGTGTTCGTGTTATAATGACAGAGTAAATTTGATTACTTACCGAAAGAGGGTATTAACGAAGAGTGGGAATGACCGTGCTGAAGCTTGAAAGAGATGTTTTTGCATCTGTTTTGGGCGTGATGCATGTGTTTACCCGCTCTTTCTGTTTGTAAGGAGGTGGAACTGATGGCAGTAAAGGACAGCGGTATCAAAAAAGTAAAATCTTTAAGCGAAAAACTGTGCAATGAGCAGGGATATGAGCTCTTTGAAGTTTCTCTTGATAAAGAACCAACCGGAAAGTATCTGCGCATCTATATCGATACTGACAAGCCTGAAGGGATCACGCTGGATGACTGCGAAAGATTTCACCGTGCCATTCAGCCTTCTATCGAGGATTATGATTATGATTTTCTTGAAGTCAGTTCACCTGGCGCGGACAGGCCGGTAAGAGACGAAAAGGATGCCGAAAGGTATGCCGGCTCTTATGTGGATATCAAGCTGTATAAGCCCTTGAACGGCAGAAAAGAAATGTGTGTGATCCTGAAGGGGATGGATAAGGATAATATTCAGGTTCAGACCGAAACAGAAGATCTGAGTATTCCAAGGAAATCTGTTTCTGTTATCCGCCTACATCCGGATCTGAGTGCTCTTGAGGATTAGGAATGACGAATAGTAAGAAAGTAGGTATTTAAAATGGCCGTAAAGAAAGCTGCGAAACCTGTGAATAAAAACGCCGAGATCATCAACGCGATCATCGCGCTTGCGAAGGATCGTGAGATCGACGAAGGATATATCATGAGCGCTCTTGAAGAGGGGTGCAAGACTGCATATAAGCATAACACACATAAAGACGGTGTCGTGCCCACAAATCTTGCCTGCAGCATCACGCCTCAGAATGGTATTCAGATCTTTGCGCGTAAGGTGGTCGCTGAGGAGATCGAAGATCCCGCGCAGCAGATCAGCCTTGAAGAAGCGCACAAGCTGAGCCCCAATTATGAACTTGGTGATATCGTTGAAATCGATGTGACTCCCAAGGATTTTGATCGTGTAGCCGCGCAGACCGCCAAACAGGTCATCATGCAGAAGCTGCGTGAGGCTGAACGCGGTAAGATCTACGATGAATATATCGAGAAACTGGAGACCGGTGCGGTTCTCGGAATGGTTGAC
>CALCTW010000039.1 GCA_937907055.1 uncultured Clostridia bacterium
GCCGCCATGGCCGCCTGCCGCTATCTGGATACGCTCGCATAACGCGTCAGATCTATTATCAGATTCCATATCAAGCCAAACAAAAACAGGAGAGGCCATCCTCTCCTGTTTTGCTTTATATCGGTCATCTGATCAAAGCAGACCGTCCATATGCAGTTTCTGCTTCAGCGCGATCGCGTCAGATTCCATATTGATCGCTCCGCCGTGACGCATTTCATCCAGAATGCGCTGCAAGGCGACCGGCACATTCTGCGAGAGCACCTTTTCCGTCTCACGCATGGCCTTTTTCGTCACCTCATCCGGGTTGGAGATCCGTTCGTTCTGCACATACTGCTGTGTCAGTTTCCGGGTCATGGGCAGATAGGTGGAACGCAGGGAATTGACCGCACTCCTGGAAAGCTGCAGCTTGTCATCGCCCACACTGCGCGTAATATCCTGAAGCAGGGAAATGATCTGCTGCAAGGCCGCGCTCATCACAAAGTTCTGCGTCTGATTCCGGCAGGTACGAAGCTCCGATGTGCAGCTGAAGACCTCCTGCATCAGGGTGGTATCTTCACTGTCGGGGCGGCGGTTTCCGCGGTACAGTTCCAACTGCTGATTGAATTCCGCCAGCGCGCTGTTGGTGAAGTAATCTTCCAGCTCCTGCATCGTGCTGCCCTTCTGGCCCTTTCCGTCAGCCGCTTCGAGACAGCCGATCCACGCCAGCACCTTCTGGGCCAGTTGATTCATCCAGTCCGCCAGATCCGGGGCGTAGGGATGATCCGGATAAGCGTACAGAATGCTCTTCATCTCCCGGCAATTGGCCTGCAGACGGGCGAAGGCCTCCTCCACGCCCTGGGTATCCAGCCCCGGCGTGTTATTCACGTTCACAGCATTGCGGACAAAGCCGACCGCCGCGTCACGGAACGTGCCGCGCACGCCCCTGCTGTAGCCCTCCACCAGATCACGCACAAAACCGCCGACATTCTCCATCGGTCGGGTACGCTGCTCCTGACGGCGGCGATTGGCCAACACATGCGGCGCCCGGCGGGCATTCTCCAGCATATCAAACAGCGATTCTTCCGCGGCAAACACCGCGGCGTAGCTCGCATAGCGTTTATCCAGCACGACCAGCCCGAACACATCCTCCACATAAGGCGCGTTATTCCCGAACATGCCCTTGCGGGTCATGATCATCAGGGAATGATCCACCTTTTCCGGCTTGACGTTCATGGCCGTCGCGGCATTCTTGAGAAGCAGCACTTTCCGGTCATCCATCGCGCGGCAAAGCGCCTGATACTGATCCTTGATGGGATTGAAAATGCTCATCCTGCTTCCCCCCTTCCAATACAACACACATATTTTACAACAGCCCGAAAAACTTGTAAAGGGCTGCCTGATCCAACCATACAAAAACGCGTCTGAATCCCTTCGATCAGGACCTTCAGACACGATTCTTTTATGATGGTCCGCTCTGATACGACAGATCAACTCAGATCGTCAGCAGAGCAAACGCGGCCCCCAGCAATACGGAAGCCAGCCCAACGATGCACAAATAGCCCATCGAATCGCTCTTCTTTCTGTGCTTGGACTGGATATACTCATAGTATGTCATCCGTTCCCGGTTCTTCTTCAGGAACGGCAGGGCCACCATGTTCACCGCGTATCCAAAGATATTGAACAGACCCTCTCCGGTCACATAGATCATGATCCCGAATGAGGCAATGATCACGCCCGGTACAAAGAAGGCATCTGACAAAGCGCCGTACAGCGCGTTGGTCTCCGTTGTGGCAAACCCGCCGCGATAGGCAAATACGCCGACCCCGATCAGCACATCCAGCAGGATCGTGATCAGGACCCCGCGTTTTCTTTTACTCATTGAATCCTCCGCTTGAATAAACTGAAAACCGGGGAAATGCACGCAAGGGTGCATTCCCCCAGATCATGATTCGGGTTACAGGCCCATTTCCTGCTTATACTTCTCCAGCTCCGCGTCATTGCAGTAGATGAAGTGTCCGGGAACGATCTCCTTCATGGAGGGCTTAACCTTGGAATAATCATGTTCCACAGCAGGGTTATAGGTGATACGCTTACGGTTCTTCTCATATTCCGGATCGGGATAAGGAATAGCCGAAAGCAGAGACTTTGTATAGGGATGCAGCGGATGCGCGAACAGCTCATCGGAGGTCGTCATCTCAACGATCTTACCGAAGTACATGACCGCGATACGATCCGAGAAGAACTTGACCACAGACAGGTTATGCGCGATGAAGAGGATCGTCAGACCCATCGTCTCACGCAGTTCATTCAGCAGGTTCAGCACCTGTGCCTGAATGGAAACATCCAGCGCGGAGATCGGTTCGTCCGCGATGATCAGTTCAGGCTCCATAATGACCGCGCGGGCAATGCCGATACGCTGACGCTGACCGCCGGAGAACTCATGCGGATAACGATCTGCGTGCTCCGCCACAAGGCCGACGAGCTCCAGAATCTCAACGACCTTCTTGTCGATGTACTTCTTATCCCTGATGCCGCGGATCTGCAGACCTTCGGCGATGATCTCGCGCACGGTCATACGCGGGTTGATGGACGCGATGGGATCCTGGAAGATCATCTGCATCTTGGTCATCATGGTCTCACGGTTTAGATGCGAGACCTGACGCTCAAAGGTACGCTTACGCGCTTTGATCTCTTCCGGATCGGTCATGGCAGCGATATCCTTCTTGCATTCCTCCAGCAGGCGAGCGGAAGTCTGCTCACGGTATACAATGGAGCTGTTCTTCTTTTCGATACGGCTTTCCATCGTATGGATATACGCTTCGTCCGTATCCTGATCATACTTGGCCTTCAGCGTCTTCAGTTTTTCCTTCAATTCCGCCTTCAGCTGCGCTTTGTTTTCAGGATTCGCGGAGATCTGCACGTCCGTCTTATGCTTTTCCTGTCGGACCGTGGCCTTGTAATCGTTCTTCAGCTGCTGCAGCAGTGTGGGCAGACCCTTCTCCGTGGTGGAGATACGCTGACCCTTGAAGTAGATATCACCGTCGGTGGGGTCGTAAAGGTTGATGATCGTACGGCCGGTGGTCGTCTTACCGCATCCGGATTCACCCACCAGACCGAAGACCTCGCCCTTCTTGATCTCGAAGGAGACATCATCGACCGCCTTGTTGACATAGCCCTTGCTTCTGAAATACTGCTTCACATGCTCCACGCGCAGCAGCACATCATCATTTTCATCCACCGTTTCCATGTTCTTGGCACGGCAGCGCTTGAGAATAGAACGGTTCAGGATGATGCTGATCACGATGCTCAGGATCACAAGCGCCACGCCGACGACCCAGAAAAGAACGGTCAGACGCGCGAGATGCCACAGAATGGCCGGGATATTGATCACCGTGGTGTAGATGCCGGTCTCGGCATTCTTTGTGCGGATACGCACTTCCTTGCGCTCGTCGGCGGTCTTGATGACCTGCTCCGCGAACTGATCGGCAAAGGCGGCGAAATTGCCGGCTCTGTAAGCCTGTTCTTCGCTCACCAGCGCCTGACGCAGCTCATCCTCGGTGCCGAGGAAGCCGCTCTTCGGATCGGTCAGCAGCTGATTCAGGCAAACGGTAAAGCGCGCGAGAGACGGCATCGTCATATCAGGCGCGTAGGCCTTCATCTGATCATAGGCCTCTGTGTAGAAAGCGGCAAAATCCACTTCCTTGCCGGCCTGCTTGTCCCGCAGAAGCTGCACATAAGCCGCGACAAGGTTATCATCATCCGCCTCATCCTCAACGGCCTGCACAAGCGCCAGCTGCTGCTGATAAGCTTCCCAGTTCAGTTCCTTATCCAGATAATCCTTGATGGTCAGGGCGCCCTTGCCGGCCTTGTAATCCTTGTACATCTGAAGGATGACACGGCTGTATTCGATCTCCGTACCGGTCGCTTCTTCACCATGCTCCGCGACCAGCGCCTGATACTTGGCTTCGCAGTCCGCGGAATAATCGATGCTGATGCCCTTGCCCTTCGCGGGCTTGCTCAGGTTGTTGATCTCATCGTTGATCTTCTTCTGTTCGCGTTCAGTGGTCTTTTCAAGCGCGGCTTCGCAGTTTTCCAGCACAGCAGCCAGTTTGCCTTCCTGATCATATTCGGTCAGGACAGCCTCCATGGCGGCAGCGGAATTCAACAGCCGCTGATCCTCAACACGGGCAGAGAGATAAGAAAGATGCCCCAGCACCTTGGCTTTGCTGTTCGCGGCTTCAGACGTATCCCACCTTTCCGCCACATCCACCATCGCCCCGAAATAGGACTGATCGAAACGGATACGGTCAAAAAGGCCGGTATTCACCTGATGCTGTTTCAGATAGGTATCCAGCGTGCCCCAGTCCTTCGCGGACGTGCTGACACTGTAAAGAGAGATGATCAGCGCGAAGCAAAGGATCACAACGCCGGTCACACGCAATAAAGACGCGAGAAAACGGATCTTTCTCATGCTTCAGCACCTCCTTCACGCTTATCTGCCATCTTACTCTTCATACGCTTGATCCTCTCCGTCACGATCATCGGCGGTTCGACCTGCGGCGCGGAGGGATGCAGCAGCCAGGTGGCAGCCCAGTGGGTCTCATTCACCTTCACTTCCGGCGGCTGCTGTTCAAAGTCGATCTTCAGGGCATACTTATTACGATCCGCAAAGGCATCGCCCTTGGGCGGGAAGATCATATTCGGAGGCGTTCCGGGGATCGCTTCCAGCTTTTCTTTTGTCTCCAGGTCGGGCATGGAGGACAGCAGCGCCCAGGTATAGGGATGACGCGGATCATAGAACACATCGTTCGCGGTCCCGTATTCAACGATCTTACCGGCATACATGATGGCGATCTTATCCGCCATATTGGCCACAACGCCCAGATCGTGCGTGATGAAGATAACGGTCAGGTTGCGTTCCCTCTTCAGGCGGTTGATCAGTTCCAGGATCTGCGCCTGGATCGTCACGTCCAGCGCGGTGGTCGGTTCATCGCAGATCAGCAGATCCGGGTTCGCGGAAAGCGCGATGGCGATCACGATACGCTGACGCATACCGCCGGAGAACTCAAACGGATACTGATGATAACGCTTGTAGGGCTCCGGAATACCCACTTCCTTCATCAGGCTGATGGCGCGGTTCTTGGCCACCCACATCGGCAGCTTGTACAGGCTGTCGTAATAGCATCCGCGCAGATAGTTGATCATTTCATCCGCGCGCGCTTCATAATACGCCTTATCGGTATGCAGTTCAGCATTCTGATAATTACTGATCACATCGTCGATACTGCGCACGATATTCAAACGGGTGTTGTCCAGATCCACCAGGAACTCCGGCACGACCTCGGGCGTTTCCTTGCCGGCCGCCACACGCGCGTCATGCTTCTCGGTCTCACGTACGAAGCGCGCGTGCTCAGAGGGGTTCTTCTTCACGCCGGTGAAATAACGGTCGATATTGGCCGCCATACTGGAGGAAAATACATAAGAAGCATTGTCCTTCACGAGGCTGAGGCGGTCGATCGACGCGCCGACGGCTTCAGACATCTTCTTTGCCGCGTCACGGCACGCGGAAGCGGAAGAAAGCTTTTCGGCGGCAAACAGCGCGCGGCCCTCCTGCAGCACAGTGATCGCCTTCTGCTTGCCCGCGTGCGCGGTATTGGCGCTCTGCATCATCGCTTCCACAATAGAAGCCTTCAGGGCGTCATATTCTTCCTTGGCGGTGTCATAGAACCGGCGTTCTTCCTGCACCATCCGGTCGGCCTTCTGAGAAAGCCCGTCCAGCGTGCTCTTCAGCTGCTCCGCGATCACCTTGGCTTCGGTCTTCTTGCCGGAGTTGATCACAGATTCGATCTGAGAGATCGCGCCCCTGGCTTCATCCGCGCCCAGATAGGATACAGCGTTCTTGATGCTGTCGGTCAGGCGGCCGGCAGATTCCTTCAGCTGCTTATGGCCAACGCCCTTCAGCAGATCATTGTTCATATCCTGAATGAACTGCTGCATTTCATGGCAGGCCGTTTTGGCATCGTCATACTGGATCTTGGCCGCCGTCTCGCTCTTCAGCGCGGCCTTGAAACGGGCAAACTGTTCTTTGACAGCGCCCTTCTTCTCAGCGGGAAGGTTGCTGAGCACGGTGTCTTCGATGCGATTGAAATTCTTTTTTCCGTCCCTGCGGCGTTCGCGGTTATTCAGGATCATGGCCTCGGTCAGCTGTTTACCGATGCGCATGACCGGGTTCAGCGCGGAAAGCGGATCCTGGAACACCATGGAAAGCTTATGTCCGCGCAGGGTGTGGAAATCCTCTTCGTCGATCTTCAGCAGGTCACGGCCGTCATAGATGATCTCGCCGTTCTCCACCACCGCGTTGGGGGCGGAGATGCCCATGATCGCCTTGGTGGTAACAGACTTACCGGATCCGGATTCACCCGCGATGGCCAGCGTTTCGCCTTCATTGATGGTGAATGAAATATTACGGACTGCTCTGACCGCACCGTTATTGGTACGGAAAGAGATCGTCAGATTTTTAACTTCGATCTTCGCTGACATTATTCATCCGCTCCTCTCAAAGAAGGATTCAGGGCATCACGCAAACCATTACCGAACAGGTTGAAGGAGATCTCCAGAATGGAGATGAACAGTGCCGGGAACAGGATGATATGCGGATAGGTGTTCAGAAGGCTCTGACCGCCGGCCAGCAGGGTACCGATGGAGGTCAGGTTGGTATCGGTCTCGAGGTTGATGATGTTCAGATAGCTGAGCATGGACTCGGAGAAGATAACACCGGGGATGGCAAGCACGGAACCGGTGACGATCGTTCCCAGAGAGTTGGGGAAGATGTGCTTCATGATCAGTCGTCTGTCACGGGCACCCAGCGTACGGGCCGCCAGCACATATTCCTGACCCTTGAAACGGTAGAACTGCATTCGCACGCGGCTCGCCATGCCGATCCATCCGGTCAGTACATAGGCGAACAACAAGCATCCCAACACGCCCACCGACTTGGACAGATGCATCTGGAACAGAACAGCCACGACCATGAACGGAACAGAAGCCAGAATATCGCTGATACGTTCCATGATCATGTCGGCCTTACCGCCGTAGTAACCCTCGATCGCGCCGTAGATCGCGCCCAGCGTGAAGTTGATCAGACAGACGCTGATGGCCAGCAGGAAGGAGAAACGGCCGCCGATGGCAAGGCAGGTCAGAATATCCTGACCATAGGCATTGGTGCCGAAGAAGAAGAAGGGATAAGCACCGTTGACATACTTGTAATACTCAAAATAGTTGATGCGCACACGCAGACCGCCCTGCACCTTCTGCGCGTAGACATACCAGGTGTTTCCGTCCGCGCCGCCGTTATCGCCCGCGATACGGGAACCGGTATATCCGCCCTTGGCAGGATCGGCGTCTGTTACGTAGTTGGGCACCAGCGCGCCGTTTTCATCACGAAGCGCTTCACCGGAGGTCTCCTTGCGCTCATCCTTCAGTTTATACCAGAACTTGGATCCACCGTTTTCACTGGAGAAATCCTTGTTGTAGGTCTGCGGGATGGGCATGAAGATCTGCACATGATTGGCTTCCTGATAAGCCAAAATGTTTTCAAATTCGCTCTGCGGCAGGATCTTGAAGACCGAACCGATACGATAATAGGTATCGTAGGTCACCTTATAGCGGGTCTCCGTGATTTCCTGTGTCACACCCTTATCATCGGTCACATAAGACGTCACCACAAAGGGCTCGCTTTCAGAGATGATGATCGGTTGATTTCCTTCCTGCTCGATCGATTTCAGGATATCATATTCACTCTGGTTGACATCCTTGGTCAGGCAGCCGTTCCAGCCAAGCCAACCGAACAGATTGGACTTGGGCAGGGTCTTCTGATAATAGTCATCCCTGAACTTCACGGTATAGGGAGAGAAGATGGGGACCAGGATCGAGAACATGATCAGGATCATGATCAGCACGAAGGCCACCACGGCGCTCTTGTTCTTACGGAAACGGCGCCACGCGTCCTTAAAATAGCCAACCGGCTTGGAAGCGATCTTTTTATCGTGGATCTTTTCATTCCGCTGAGCAAATTCAAATTTCTCGGCCGGAATCATTTCTGTAAAATTCTTATCCATCATTTCTTCGACCCCATTCTGATTCTCGGATCAATGAATCCGTAACTGATATCAACAATGATACCCGACAGAAGACCAATCAGCGTGTAGAACACCGTCAAGGCCATGAAGAAGTTGTAGTCACGCACGTTGATCGAGTTGATATACAGGCTTCCGACACCGGGGATACCGAAGATCTTTTCGATGATCAGAGAACCGCCGAGCACAGAGATGAATTCGCTGATGATCATGGGCAGGATGACAACCATGGCGTTGCGCATCGCGTGGCGGGAGATGGCCTGTGCCTTTGTCAGACCCTTGGTTCTGGCAAGCAGCATATAGTCGCCGGTCAGCACCTCGCTCAGCTCAGCACGCGTATAACGGGCAAATCCCGCGATCGAGCCGAAGCTCAGTGAAAGCACGGCGGGCACCATACTCGTGAACATCTTCCAGCTGAACAGCGATCCCGCGCTGCCGATGGACTCCGCCTGCAGCGGGAACAGATTCAGCTTGAAGCAGAGTATATATTGCACAAGGAATGCGTAAACATACGATGGCACGGAAATAAAGATCATGACCGTCGTTGACACGACATGATCCTGCCATTTGTTTTTCTTCAATGCGGCATATATACCCAATAGCAGGCCTAAGGGTATGGCCAATATGATCGAGTACAGGTTGACGATGATCGTGTACGGCAGCTTCTGCATCATGATGTCCCATACTTCGAGACTCTCATACATCTGTTCACCGACACCCCAGTCCCAATCGGTCACGATGTTTTTCCAGAACAGAAAATACTGCACAAGCATCGGCTTTCCGTAGCCCAGCTTCTCTCTGCGCATTTCTACCAGATGTGCGTCCTTGCCGTTCACCTTTACATTCGGTACAGGCAGCAGCTTAACCAGGATAAAGCACATCGTCATGATAATGAACAAAGCCAAGAGCATGAGCAACACGCGCTTAATGACGTACTTAGTCATCTGATCACCCCAACAATTCATGATTGAGCAAAAGGTTATTGAGAGCACAAGACAAGCCCTGTTAATCAGAGCGTGCCCTATGCGTATCATGCCCCTTTACAATATACTATGATATTTTATCAAATAGTCATGCCGTTGTCAATTATCTCAGGCGTCCGTTTGTGCTTTTTTGTCACATTTTTGCCACATATCACATTCATAGATGCACCCTTATAAGGATCACGATCGATCCCATTTCCGTCAGCTCCGGCCGGCCGGGCCCTCCCCGCGTCATCCGGCTTCCCGCGTTTCAGGACAGGCAAGATCCTTTTCCGGTCATGCTTTACACAAAAAAACGGGGAGTACCGCAAAAGCGGTACTCCCCTGCTCTGCGCGTTTACAGCGCAGAAGGGATGTTCTGATTAATACACCAGAGTATTGTTCGCAATGTACTCAGCCCAGGAAGCATCATCATAGTTGAAGGTCCAGAAGTCGTAACCACCGAAACCGATGATGTTCAGGTAGCTATCGCAAGCGTAGTTGTACTTCTGGCTGATCAGAGAAGCCACGTTACGATAGTACACGGAAGTGGTGGGATACCAGTTCAGGAAGCAGGCTTCCATCTGAGCGAAGAACGCGCAACGGGTGTTGTAATCGTAGCTGGTGAACTTGCCGATCAGATCTTCGATCGCATCAACCTTGGTGCTGCCGTCGGCCCACAGAGCCCAATCCTGCAGAGAGGCAACAACTTCTTTACCGTCGACGACCATCTTCAGGGTGATATCTTCGGTCTTGTAGCCGTATTCCATCTGCTGACCCTGACCGGTGCTGTCATCGCAATAGCACTGATACAGAACACCGAAGGGAGACATAGCGGCGCCGCCCCAGGTGGTGAAGATCATGTCCGCGCCGCCGGAGTAGTTGGTCTCATAGTAGTCAGCGTCAACAGTCATCTTCAGAGAAACCTTGCCTTCGAAACCGGTGCCGGCACAGGCAGCCTGCAGGTGTTCGTTCAGGTAGGTGTACATCTTGACGTAGATCTCGTCGCTGTTGTATACACGGAATTCGATCTCGATGGGAGATTCGCCGTCATACACACCGGCAGCGATGGCCTTGTCATAAGCGACGGCCATCAGGGCACGAGCCTGTTCGAGGTCGTAACCGGTCATAGCGTCATAAGCTTCGTCCAGGGTCGCGTAATCCTTGCCCTCGCCATATTCCAGACCGAAGACCTTGAGCAGGCCAGCCTTGGCATAGTCGTTGGCACGATAGGCTTCACCGGTGAAGGGGTTGTAGCAGTACTGCTCGTTCAGCAGACCGAAACCGGCGGTACCGGCGGCAGTGAAGGCAGTGGCGAATTCCTTACGGTCGTAGCAGATGCCGAACGCGTTACGGAATTCATCGATGACCAGGATCTGGCTGTTGGTGCCGCGGGAGAGCAGCTTTTCGTAGTCCAGGTTGAAGGACAGCTTGGTGGTGTAGCTCTGGGGAGTGTACTTGATGTACTGAGAGGTGGCGTACTTGTCCATATCCTCGCTCTGCAGAGAAACGCCGTCGATCTCGCCCTTTTCGAAGGCCATCATCTGGGTGGCATGTTCGGCGATCAGGGTAACCTTGTAGTTATCCATCTGATACTGACCAAGGTGCTTGCCATCGTGGTAGCCCCACCAGTTCTCGTTACGGCTCATGGAGTATTCCTTGTCCAGCTCGAAGGAAGCCAGGCAGTAGGGGCCATAGGAGATGGTGGTGTCCAGCGTACGGCAGTAGATGGTGGTGATGG
>CALCTW010000040.1 GCA_937907055.1 uncultured Clostridia bacterium
TCAGTAACAATTCCGAACAGTGTCAAAAGGATCCCCGATTATATGTTTGCAACTATTCCACTTGAAATGGTCGCATATTCTGATGATCTGGAAGAGATCGGAGATGGTGCCTTTTTGTGGTGCAATCTGCTAAAAAGCCTGTATATTCCCGCGAGTGTTAACAAAATAGGGATGGATAATCCTTTTGCTGGTTGCAGCGCTTTGGAAATGGTTGAACTGGATTCGAATAACCAATCATTTTTGTTACAAGATGGTTGCTTATTTACATGTGACATGAGCAAACTGATCAGTGTTTTTGAATATGCGGTAAAGCCGAAAATGGATATTCCGGAAGGAGTAAAGGAGATCGGTAATTATGCTTTAGCCTACATAGAAGGGATAGAGAATGTGGTTATTGCATCATCCGTGCTTTGTATAGGGGATTATGCGTTTAACCAGTGTTCTTCTTTAAGTGAACTGGAATTTCGGAATGGGGTGGAAATCATCGGAGAAGGTGCTTTTGTAGGGTGCGATTTCATGAAGAAAGTAGTTTTGCCCGAAACATTGAAGCAAATTGGAAATGAAGCCTTTGCATTCAACGCAAATCTTCAGTATGTAAAGCTGCCGGAAAGTGTTGTGAGTATCGGCGAGGATGTATTTCATTGTTGTTCCGATAACCTGATCCTGATTGTTCCGGCAGGTAGTTATGCTGAACAGTACGCGATCAAAAACGAAATCAGATATGCCAATGAGGATATCGAAGACTATCTGTTTGTGAACGAAGAAATACCGCAAGGCTGATTCATGCGACTGAGATGATCTTGCACTGTCTATCCAATCCCATAGCAAATTTGGACATTAAAGCAAAATTACTAAAGGGTGATATATACTAATTGAAAGTTATGTCATTTCAAATTCAATGCTATTGATTATCGTAAAGATAAAGAGAGGAATGTTTTTATGAAGCAGAAAGATATGTATATACCTCAGTGGGTACGCAATGTTGGAATTGGTTTTCTTGTTATGATGGTCGTTACAATTATATTGACAATCGTAAATTCTGAGTATCGTCTTGTATGGGCTATTTTAGATTTCTGCCTATTGGCATCAGGTGTTGCCGTAATCATGTTGTGGAAAAATGAATGGATTGAAATTCTTAATGACGAAGAATTCATCCATTCCACTTTCTTTGGTAAAAAAACAAGATATCATTTCTCGGATGTACGAGAGATAAAGCGGAATTCCGATTCAATAACGGTGATCATGAGTAATGGAAAAATTCATATTGAGAATGTAGCCGTTACTTCGGAAAAACTTAGAAACGCACTGTATGCAGCTGAAAAGGGTTAAGATAATACTGTAAAGTTCGGCGGTGATAGTGACCGTCCCTGCAGGATCAGGATGCACGAAAACGGGCAGCACCTGTACACGAGCGAGGCAGCCTATGACAACCTGAGTGCTTCCTTTGTTTATTCCATGCCTTCAAGGCAGCGGAACCAAAGCCGCTGCCTTGAAGGCTTTTCTTTTGTTTGTTTCGCCATTCTTCCCGCCGCCGGATTGTTTGGGCGTTGACCGCGCTTCTGCTCCGTGTTATAATGCCCACGATTCGACAGCTGCGGAGGTTCTGTCCATGATCCAGGATATCGTGCCCGCCCTCAATAATGCCTATGATCCGTCCGTGACCCCTTCGGCGGAGGACGCTGTTTTCTCCTTTGAGGGAGAGGCGCTTTTGCTGCACGGCGAAAGCCGCGCGCTTCCGCTGGCGCGGCAGCTGCCGCCCGGCCTTCCGCTCACCTATGCTTTTTCCATCGGGGAGCGGCGCTTTTTTCTGGCGCTGACCGCGGTGGAGACGCCCGCCGGCTTTACGCGCGTGGGCTTCCGAGAGCTGCGTACCCTGCTGCAGGAGGATCGTCCGCTGCTGTTCGCGGTGTTTACGGCAAAGCATCTTGTCGAGTGGTACCGTGATACCGCGCGCTGCGGCCGCTGCGGGGAAAAGACGGTGCATTCCTTAAAGGAACGCGCCATGATCTGTCCCGCCTGCGGCCATGTTTTCTACCCGCGCATCCAGCCCGCGGTCATCGTGGGGGTCATCAAGGGCGATCAGCTGCTGCTTACGCGCTATAATCGCGGCTATGCCCATAATGCCCTTGTCGCGGGCTTTACCGAGATCGGCGAAACGCTGGAGCAGACCGTTTCCCGCGAGGTGATGGAGGAAGCCGGCATCCCGGTGCGCGATATCCGTTATTACAAAAGCCAGCCGTGGGGCAGCGCGGGGGATATCCTCGCGGGCTTTTACTGCGACGCGGACGGCGACGCGCCCCTGAAGGTGGACCGCAACGAATTGAAAAGCGCGGTCTGGACCAAACGGGATCAGATCGAGCTGCAGCCCGATGACCTGAGCCTGACCAATGAAATGATGAAACGATTCAAAGAAGGCAAGCCCTGCTGAAGGAGGCAAAACGATGATCGAACTGACCAACAAAAATGCCACCCCCCGGACAAAAGCCCTTTATGCCCTGATCCAGTCTCTTCAGGGAAACAAGATCATGACCGCGCAGCAGGAGTGCCCCTCCCGGATGCGCTGTGATCAGGAAAATGATTTTATTCTGGAGCATACCGGAAAGCTGCCCCTGATCCGCGGCCTGGATTACATCCACAACGATTACGCCGGGGTCAATGCCCGCGCGAAGGAATGGGACGCGAAGGGCGGCATCGTCTCCATCTGCTGGCATACCGGCGTGGAGGGCATCGGCTATCCCGAAAGTCAGGCGGAAAACCCGGATTTTGAGCAGCTGCTCACCCCGGGCACCCCGCTCAACACCCTCTGGGCTTCCCGTATGGAAGCCACCGCCAAGGCCCTGCTGGAATTGCAGCAGCAGGATATCCCCGTCATCTGGCGCCCCTTCCATGAGTTTGAAGGCGCGTGGTTCTGGTGGGGCAAGGGCGGCGCGGAGAATTTCAAGAAGCTTTGGCGCCTCATGTATGATGTATTTACCCATCAGTACGGCCTCAATAACCTCATCTGGATCCTCGGTTATGCCGATTATGTGCCCGATGGCTGGTATCCCGGCGATGATGTGTGCGATATCCTGGGCAGCGACACCTACAAGGGCTGCACCACCCACGCCGCGTCCTATCGCCGCCTGAAGGCCATCAACAGCGAAAAGCCGCTGGCCTTCCACGAGACCGGTCTTCTGCCCCGCGTGGATGACCTCTTTGCCGAAGCCCCTTGGGGCTGGCTCATGCCGTGGCACAGCAAGTGGCTCATGCAGGATAATCCCGTCGAGCGTCTCAATGAATTCTATCACGATCCCCGCGTGCTCACGCTGGGCGATCTTCCGCGCTTCTGAGGTGTTTATGAAGATCGACAAGAATAATTATAAAGAGATCGGGACGGGCCTTCGATGCCATGATTCCCGTGTCAGCAGGTTTGAATACGATTTTAATACGCGCGGCCTTCAGCTCGTTTTTTCAGCATCGGCATTTTCAAATGTTGAACGCGTCACCTTTGAGGATGTGGTCTGTTATCGGGTCACCGGCTTGGAGCCCTGGGGGCACGATGATACTTTATTTGACTGGCAATATATCGAGCCGGAACGCGCGAGGACGGCTTATCATGACATTATTGAGCAGATCAGTAAAAATGACAGTGAGATGCTGAAGAACATGGTCTTCTCTGAGTTCGTCTTCAAAAGCGGTGACACGATCTTCATCGCCTGCAGATCGATCCTCGCGGAGTAACATCCGGCATCTCAATATGACAACAGACCCGGCACAGTGTTTTGTGCCGGGTCTGCTTTTGTGTTTATTCGGCAGGTCATTCTGCCTTTGAGACAATCTTACAGGTCAAAGATCTCCATCTCGCCGCATTCCTTCAGCGCGGCGTCATGTCCGCATACGCACACGGCACTTTCCTTGTCCATCTTTTCAAGAATATCGGCAAAGGCCAGCATATCTTCCTTGGTGGTGCTCAGGATGCGGGCGCGCATTTCCTTAATGTCCTCCACCGTGGTGTCGGTCAGGTAGGCGGCATCGCCCAGAGCGCCCTGCGCGGCGGGGCCCAGCAGGGGATCGATATCGCCCACCGTCGCGATGATGTTGCTGTCCAGGCTGCCGTTCTGGCTGACGAATTCACGCAGGAAATCCGCCATGCCGCCGTAGGTGCCCAGCGTGCGCGCGGGGGTGGGATCGCGGTAGCTGTAGCAGTTGATGCTGCCGTTCGCGTTGGTGCGCAGGCCGCAGCCGTAAGCGCCGCCCTGCACACGCACCTGATTCCACAGATACACATACGAAATAATGTGGCTGGCCACATGCATGCTGCCGTTGAACCTGGCATCCGCCTTTTCTGCGTGATAGCCGCGCGTGGCGAAGCTGATCTGCGCGGGCACGCGCAGACCCATCTTCATGGGCAGGGGGCTGGTATAGCAGGCCTTTTCGGGGGCCTTTTCGCCCATGGGCAGGCTTTCGATCAGACGCTCAAAGCCGGTATCCTCGCTGCCGGAGACGGAAAGGATCAGCTTTTCACGGCAGAACACATGATCGCGCACGTCTTCATAGGCCTTGATGAATTCGCCCACGCGCGCGTCAAAGTCCCAGGCCAGGTCATGCAGATAACGCACGGCGGTATAGCCGGAATAGGCTTCGCTGGCCGCGGCGGTGGCGGTGTAATGGCTGGCGGCGGCGCTCATGGCGATCATATGGCCCATCCGCGCGCCGATCTGCTTGCTGGCCTCTTCCTTCTGCATCACAAATTCGCGGATACGGTCCACGCGGTCCAGGCAGGTGTTCTGCATGATCTCCAGCAGCAGGTCGATGGCCTTGTCCTTGTTTTCGTCCAGATAACTGAATCTCACCTTCAGCATGGGACGGGTCGCCGTCACATCCTTGCCGTAGGAAAAGCTGTCCAGCGCGAAATCCAGCGTGCCGAACACGTTCTTGATCTGGTTTTCCAGCTGCAGGGGGTCATATTTCGCGGTGGGCAGCGCGCCGAACATATTGCCGGCAAACTGCAGCGCGGTCAGCTGCTCCTGCGTTTTATCGGTCAGGGAGAAGTAGAGGGTCACATACTTGATGCCGTGGCAGTTCACTTCGTGGAACAGCTTGGTCACGCCGGCTTCCTCGCTGACCGCGGTTGCGGGATAATGGCCTTCCGGATCCACATCCTCCAGTGTCAGGGAGGGCAGCTTGGCCAGATCCTCGGGCTTGTCCTCGGTGGCCTGCCACTTGGTCAGGGTTTCGTTCAGCTGCTTCAGAGCCTCCATGTCCGCTTCGGTCATGGCTGCCTGTTCCTTCTTCAGGCGTTCTTCCTCCGCCTTGCGCAGCTTTTCACCGGCATCCGTGCTGGGGTAGGCGTGCAGCACCACCATGTTTTCACGATTGAGCAGCACATCCTTCGCGATCTCGTTGATCTTTCCGTTCGCGGCCAGCTCGCGCAGCGCGGCAAACACATCATCATAGGTGATGCCGTCCATGGGGTCGCCGCCGAACAGCCAGTTGCCGCTCAGCGTGCCGATGCAGCGGTAAATGGCGGCAGGCTCCTTCTTTTCACGCGCGTGGAACTCGGCGTTGTTGATGCTGGCGTTCACAGCCTCGGGGTCCAACCCCTTTTCCAGCACGCTCTGCATGGTGTCGAATACCAGTTTGGTCAGTTCTTCTTCAGAGCCGTCCTTCACGTTGATCAGGCCCAGGTTCAGGCTCATCTGGTAGTCCTCGTCATTGAAGCCCAGATACACATCCTGCGCCAGACCGCTCTCCAGCACGGCACGGGCCAGCGGCGCTTCATTGCTGCCGCAAAGCACATCGCACACAGCGCCCATCACGCTGGAAAGCACGCGGCGATCCACGTCCTTTTCCTCCACCAGCTTGGCAAAGCTCAGGCGGCCGCGGTTTTCCAGCGGTTCGCCCTGCGCGGCTTCAAAGTAGATGGTCTCTTCGCTGCCCTTGGGCACTTGCGCGGTGATCTCCGGCACACTCTCGGCCTTGTCAAAGGGCGCCAGATATTCCGCGATCAGGGCCAGCACCTTGTCTACCGGCACATCGCCGTCCAGATAGATGCGGGCGTTGGTGGGATGATAGAACCTGCGATAGGTATCGCAGTAATGCTCGTAGGTCAGATCGGGGATCACCGCCGGGTCGCCGCCGCTGTTGAAGCCGTAGCTGTTATCGGGGTAGAGCATGCTCTCCACCTTCTGCCCGATCACGCGGTCCACGCTGCTCATCGCGCCCTTCATTTCATTGAACACAACGCCCTTGTAGATCAGGTGATCGCCCTCGATCTCGGTGTGATGGCCTTCCTGATAGAAGATGTTGGGATCCTCCAGCAGGCGCGGGGCGAACACCGCGTCCAGATACACCTCGGTCAGGTTCATAAAATCCTTCTCGTTGCGGCTGCTGACAGGATACATGGTCTTGTCGGAGAAGGTCATGGCGTTGAGGAAGGTGTTCATGCTGCTCTTGAGCAGCTCCACAAAAGGCTCGCGCACGGGGAATTTTTTGCTGCCGCACAGGGTGGAATGCTCCAGAATATGAAATACGCCGGTGGAATCCTCCGGGAAGGTGCGGAAGGTGATGGAGAACAGCTTGTTCTCCTCCTTGTTATCCAGCCACACCAGCTCGGTACCGGTCTTGTCATAGGTCATTTCCACCATGCGGCCGTGGATCTCTTCATTCTCACGGACGCGCGTGACGGTAAAGCCGTGCAGTTTGTCTCCGGTCTTCAGCATAATTGCTCCTTTTATTTCCGTGTTATACGGAAGTGTTTTGTTTGTTGGTTTATTGGCCGTTCCCGGTCAGGTAGGCCGCGGTCTCTTCCACGTTTTCCGAAAACAGCACATAGTTGCCGATCGGCTCGTAAAGCAGGCCGCATTCATACATATGATCACACATTTCTTTGAAGGGCTGCCAGTAGCCGTTGGCCCCCAGCATCACGCACCTGCCTTTGACTTCCCTGATGGAGATCAGGCAGATCACCTCGCTGATCTCATCCAGCGTGCCGATGCCGCCGGGCAGGGCGATAAAAGCGTCCGCCAGCTCGATCATCTTGCTGCGGCGCTCCGCCATATCACGGGTCCAGATGGTCTCATCCAGCCCCCTGTGCATCCGTTCGCTGATCAGGTCGATCTTCGGCAGCACGCCGATGACCCTGCCGCCGTTTTCCCTGCAGGCATCGCACACCTGACCCATCAGCCCGCCGTCGCTGCCGCCGTATACCAGCGTGTGCCCGTTTTTGCCCATCCAGGCGCCCAGCTCCCGCGTCACGCGCGCGAAGGCCTCATCCTTGCCCATCGCGCTGCCCAGATATACCGCGATCTTCATGTTTTCCTTCACCTGCTTACAGAGAGGAGAAGCCGTGGCTGTTCACCAGCGCGTTGATGCGTTCGCCCTGCTTGCACAGCGGGCAGGAACGGGCATCCCAGGAGGAATAGTCCTGCAGATCGCCGGGATCGAAAATGCGGGTCACCTTCATGCCGTTGATCTCCTCCAGCGTGCTGAAGATGGCCGCCATGCCCACGGTGTAGCCGCCGTAATAGCGTACGGCTTCCATGGCGCTCTCGGCGGTGTAGCCGGTGGTCACGCTGGCCTGCAGGATCAGCACATGCTTGCCGCTGATCATGGGCGCGGTATTCTCGCGGAAGATCAGCTGGCTGCCGCTGGTATGCTCCGGCGTCACCACATAAATGGTCTGGTGCGCGTTCATGTTGCTGTAGCCGTCCTTGGTCAGCTCGCTCGCCATACAGGCGCCGATCACCTCGGTGCCGTCCAGACACAGAATGGTATCGATGATGGTGGTGGACTTATAATCCCGGCACAGCTCCTGCGCCACCGCTCTGGCTTCGCTCAGGCGGTTCTTCTGCATGGTCATATCGATATAGTAGTTGATATGGCTGTGGCTGGTGGCAAAGTGACCCTTGCACACACGCAGCATCAGGCCGTCTTTTCCGGTGGGCAATTTTACAAGGCGCATAATATCTCCCTTTCATCCATGTTTCGCCGTCATCCGGGCGAATTTATTTGCTGTCTGTCATTATATCACAATCGCGCCCGTTCTTCAAGTGCAGGGAGAAGGGGAGGGGGCGCTTTCGTCCATAAGATCAGGGTGTGATAAAAATCACAGCATGTAGGGTATTTGTATTGACAGAAGAGGACCCCGGTGATACACTTCAGTTAACACATAAAGACATACTTCAATGGCGTGACCGGCCGTTGAGGGATGTCTATCAATACTTTTCATTTGGAGGGAAATGAAAATGAAAAAGGTATTCTGCATTATCGGACTTGTTGTCGGCGCGCACATGATGATCTTCGGATTCATCGTCATGGGGTTGGAGGATGGTTCCACTTATCTCTATAGCACCACGTTCGGCGCTGATTTCTACACCTACAGCTACAGAGCCACCCGTGTTGCTGCTGAAAATGTGGGTTATCTGACGATCATCGTTCAGAAGGGGTTGAGTTTCCTGCTGATCGGTCTGGGCGCGATGGATATCTGCATGTTCGGCTGCAAGCTGGGCGAGGGCAAGAAGGCCAAGGCTGCTGCTCCTGCTGCCGCTGTGACCGAGACGGTGAAGGAAGCGGAAGAAGTGCCCGCGACCGCGGAAGAGACCGCCGCGCCGGCTGAAGAAGAAACCGCGAAGACGGAAGAATAAGGATCGATGATCTCAAAAGACAGCAAGCTGTTCCGGCCTGCTGTTTTTTTTCGGGCAAACAGCGCATGTATCACCGGGGCTGCTTCTTTTGAACAGCCAATGGAGCACGAAACTCACAAAAATCATCAATAAAAATACAGCCGGTCGATCAATGGACAGTTGG
>CALCTW010000041.1 GCA_937907055.1 uncultured Clostridia bacterium
GTACGCGGATCGTCTGGGGCAGATCCGGGAAGGCTATCTCGCGGACTTCAGCATTTTTGACAAGTCCTTTGAGGATGTCGATCCCGATGACATTCTGTCCATCCGCCCGGTCATGACCGTGATGAACGGCCGTGTCCGCGTCTGCAATCAGAAAGGAGAATGCAAATGATCCGTAACGCCTATCTGGCCGGCGGCTGCTTCTGGTGCATCACCCCTGCCTTTTACGATCTGGGCGCGGAAAAAGTAACAGCCGGCTATTCGGGCGGCGATGAGGAAAACCCCGCCTACGCCGATGTAAAGGCCCAGCGTACCGGTCACCGCGAAACCATCTGTATCACCTACGATGACAGCCGCCTGACCTATCAGGCGCTGATCGATACCTTCCTTTCCGGCATTGATCCCTATGATGACGGCGGGCAGTTCATCGACCGCGGCCATTCCTACACCACCGCCGTCTATTATCAGAACGAAGAAGAACGGCAGCTCGCGGCCGCCGCGCTTTCCGCGCTGGAGCAGCAGAGCGGGCAGAAGGTGTGCGTAGCGCTGGAGCCCTTCCGCAATTTCTATGACGCCGAGGAATATCATCAGGATTATTTCCGCAAGGAGCCCGAAAAGTTTGAGCAGGAGCTGATCGAGAGCGGCCGGAAGAAGGGCTGAGCCCTTCCGGTCCCGCGCGCGGCCTGTCCCTTCCTTTTCACATAACAAAGAATCATCGGGGGCATACCCGTTCCGGTATGCCCTCTTTTCTTTTTGCTCCGGCACACGAAGGGATCGCAAAGAAAATTTTAAAAACCACAGAAAAAGTGCTTGACAACAGCAGGCAACTTTGGTAATATTGCTTATGCAGTTGCGAGACTGCAGTGTTGGGGAATGGTGTAACGGCAGCACCTGCGACTCTGACTCGTATAGTCAAGGTTCAAATCCTTGTTCCCCAGCCATTTTGCCTCCATTGTCTAGCGGTCTAGGACGCCGCCCTCTCAAGGCGGAAACATGGGTTCGAGTCCCATTGGGGGTGCCAGTTAAAAGGCTTTACCATGCAGGGTGAAGGCCTTTTTTCTTTTTGTTTTTTCCCCTTCGCGCATGATAGCCCGCCGTCATGTCCGTCCGCCGCCGCTCCCCTTCACGGCCATGGGGCATCCTCTCCCGAATACGCTCTGATCACCGTCATTCCCGTTCTGCGCGGCAGAAACAGCCCAAAACAACGAACATTTTAACTTTATTTTTGATTAATAGTTGACAAATAACGAACTATATGGTAGATTGTGACCGTGGTTTCCGCGACTGACGGATTATTATGGGTCACCATAGTGGAACGGGAACCGTAAAAGCCGACCGTCTGGGCGCACTGATCTTCTGATGAGTGTGCCCTTTTATTTTTCCGTAAAAGCCGCTCCGGCCGCGCGGAAAACACCCCTAATCTCTGCAACACCAAATAAAGAAAGAGGTTATCAACAATGAAGGAGTTTGAACTCAAGTACGGCTGCAACCCCAATCAGAAGCCCGCGAAGATCTTCATGCATGACGGCAGCGAGCTGCCCATCGAGATCCTGTGCGGCCGTCCCGGCTATATCAATTTCCTGGATGCCTTCAACAGCTGGCAGCTGGTGAAGGAACTGAAGGAGGCCACCGGCCTGCCCTGTGCCGCCTCCTTCAAGCACGTCAGCCCCACCAGCGCCGCCGTCGGCCTGAAGCTGAGCGATAAACTGAAGAAGGCCTGCTTCGTGGATGACATTGCCGGTCTGGATGATTCCCCTCTGGCCTGCGCCTTCGCCCGTGCCCGCGGCACCGATCGTATGTGCTCCTTCGGCGACTGGATCGCCCTGAGCGATAAGTGCGATGTGACCACCGCCACCATGATCAAGCGCGAAGTGAGCGACGGTGTGATCGCTCCCGATTTTGACCCCGAAGCCCTCGAGATCCTCAAGAGCAAGCGCAAGGGCGCCTATAACATCGTCAAGATCGACCCCAACTACGTTCCCGATGCCATCGAACACAAACAGGTGTACGGCATCACCTTCGAACAGGGCCGCAACAACTTTGAGATCAACCGCGCCCTGCTGGAAAACATCGTGACCGCCAACAAGGATCTGCCCGAAAAGGCCGCGATCGACCTGATCATCAGCCTGATCACCCTCAAGTACACCCAGAGCAACAGCGTATGCTACGCCTATGATGGACAGGCCATCGGTGTGGGCGCCGGTCAGCAGAGCCGCATCCACTGCACCCGTCTGGCGGGCGGCAAGGCCGATACCTGGTTCCTGCGTCAGCATGACAAGGTGCTGAACCTGCCCTTCCGCAAGGAACTGGGCCGTCCCGACCGTGATAACGTGATCGACGGCTACATCAACCAGAACGAAGAAGATGTGTGCGCGGACGGCAACTGGCAGAAGTACTTCACCGAGCAGCCCGCTCCCTTCACCCGTGAGGAACAGCGCGCCTATCTGGACACCATCGACGGTGTGGCGCTGGGCAGCGATGCCTTCTTCCCCTTCAGCGACAACATCGAGCGCGCCAAGAAGAGCGGTGTCAAGTACATCGCCGAGCCCGGCGGATCCATCCGTGATGACGCGGTCATCGACTGCGCCGACAAGTACGGCATGGTCATGGCCTTCACCAAGATGCGTCTCTTCCATCATTGATCGCGCCACGCCATTTTTATAAACGACTGAACAGATAAACGGAGGAAATGATCATGGCTGCTTATCTTTCCGATATCGAGATCGCCCAGCAGGCGCAGATGAAGCACATCCGCGAGATCGCTGCCACCGCGAGCGTTGAAGAAAAATACCTGGAACAGTACGGCAATTACAAGGCCAAGGTGGATTACAATCTGCTCAAGGAAAGCGACCGCCAGAACGGCAAGCTGATCCTTGTGACCGCCATCACCCCCACCCCTGCCGGCGAGGGCAAGACCACCACGACCATCGGTCTGGCGGATGGTCTGCGCCGCATCGGCAAGAACTGCGTGGTCGCCCTGCGTGAGCCCTCCCTCGGTCCCGTTTTCGGTGTCAAGGGCGGCGCGGCCGGCGGCGGTTACGCGCAGGTGGTGCCAATGGAGGATATCAACCTGCACTTCACCGGTGACTTCCATGCCATCGGCGCGGCCAACAACCTGCTGGCCGCCATGCTGGATAACCACATTCAGCAGGGCAACGTGCTGGGCATCGATCCCCGCAAGATCACCTGGAAGCGCTGCGTGGACATGAACGACCGTCAGCTGCGCTTTGTGGTGGACGGTCTGGGCGGCAAGATCAACGGCACGCCCCGCGAGGACGGCTTTGACATCACCGTGGCCAGCGAGATCATGGCCGTGTTCTGCCTGGCCTCCAGCATCACGGATCTCAAGGATCGTCTCAGCCGCATCGTGGTGGCCTACACCTATGATGACAAGCCCGTGACCGCCGGTGACCTGAAGGCCGTCGGCGCCATGGCCGCCCTGCTGAAGGACGCCCTGAAGCCCAACCTGGTGCAGACCCTCGAAGGCACGCCCGCCTTTGTGCACGGCGGTCCCTTCGCCAATATCGCCCACGGCTGCAACAGCGTCATCGCCACCCGGATGGCCATGAAGCTGGGTGATTATGCCGTTACCGAAGCCGGCTTCGGCGCCGATCTGGGCGCGGAAAAGTTCCTGGATATCAAGTGCCGCATGGCCGGTCTGAAGCCCGATGCCGTGGTGGTGGTCGCCACCGTGCGCGCGCTGAAGATGCACGGCGGTCTGGATAAGAAGAGCCTCGGCAATGAGGATCTGGCTGCCCTCGAAAAGGGTCTGCCCAATCTGCTGCGCCATGTGAGCAACATGAAGGATGTGTATCAGCTGCCCTGCGTGGTGGCCGTGAACCGCTTCCCCACCGATACCGATGCCGAGATCGACATGGTGATCGAAAAGTGCAAGGAGCTGGGCGTCAATGTGCGCCTGAGCACCGTGTGGGCCGAGGGCGGCAAGGGCGGCATGGCGCTGGCCGAGGAAGTGGTCCGCCTGTGCGAACAGGAAAACAACTTCACCTTCAGCTATGAGAGCGATACCGGCATTGAAGAAAAGATCAACGCCATCGTAAAGAAGGTATACCGCGGCGCGGCGGTAAACATCGCCCCCGCGGCCCGCAAGGAAATGGACAAGCTGACCAAGCTGGGCTTCGGCAATCTGCCTGTCTGCATGGCCAAGACCCAGTACTCCTTCAGTGATGACGCCACCCTGCTGGGCGCGCCCGAAGGCTTCACCGTCACCGTGCGCAACATGAAAGTGAGCGCCGGCGCCGGCTTCATCGTCGCCCTGACCGGCGATATCATGACCATGCCCGGTCTGCCCAAGGTGCCCGCGGCCGAGAAGATCGACGTGGACGAAAATGGCAAGATCATCGGCCTGTTCTGATCCTGAAAGCATCCCCTACGCGCGTGAGCCTCGGCTCACGCGTTTTTTATATCACATCCCGATCGCATTCCATCGCGCCCATCGGCTTTCGATCCCGTATTCCGTGTACCCGGGTCAGTTTCACTGCCATCTTTCCGCCTCTTTCGGCATTTGCGAAAAGAGCATGCCTGTGTTATAATACAGAATGGTTTTTTATCCGATTTTATTGGAGGTATGAAACATGGGCCGCTTAATGAATAATTATTTTTACGGAAAAGCAGGCAAGCCTGATTTTCAGAAAAATAACCTGCCGCATAACCGCAAACAGCTTTTCTGGGAAATGCTGCGCATCCGCTTCGCCGCGCTGATCCGCATGAACCTGATGACGCTGATCGCCTTTTTGCCCATCATTGTCGTGATCTTCATTCAGGCCGGCAATTTTCTGACCGAGCTGGGCACACTGGCCAATTATGATGAAAACGGCAGGCTGAGCGCCGCTTATGTGGAGCAGTTGGAGCTGAGCCCTGAGGATACCGCCGCGATGGAAGCCTCCTACGCGAAGCTGGTTTCCGAGGCACAGGCAAACGGCATCAATTACCTGTCCGAACGCTTCTACTATTACCTGTTTTATACCACCTTATACCTCATCCCCTGCATTTTCATCACCGGCCCCATTCAGGCCGGTATGGCTTATGTGAACCGCAACTGGGCGCGTGATGAGCACGCCTTCATCTGGAGCGATTTCAAGGATGCCGTGAAGGACAACTGGAAGCAGGGTCTTCTGATCAGCGGCATCACCGCCGTGGTGCCCTTCCTGATCGCCGTATGCTGGCACTTCTATAACGGCATGTACACCTCCACGGAAAATCTGCTGTATATGGTGCTGGAATCCGTCTGCATCATGCTGGGCGTCATGTGGTTCCTGTCCCTCACCTTCGCCTATCCCATGATGGTGGGCTATCAGGTGACCAACCGTCAGCTGATCAAGAACAGCATCACCCTGGCCATCGCCCGTCTGCCCCATACCGTGGCCGTTCGTCTGGCCACCCTGCTGCCCGCCATTCTGGCGTTCGTGGTCTATTATTTCTTCGCGGTGCCATGGGTCTATATCGGCCTGTTCGTCGCGCTCTACTATGCCATCCTCGGCAACGCGTTTGCCCGCTTCGTGTTCGCCTCCTTCACAAACGGCCTGTTTGAAAAATATATGAATCCCCATATCGAGGGCGCGCGCACCAACATCGGTCTGCACAACGAAGACGACGAGGATCCGGACGACGACGAGGAAGAAGAGGAAACGCCCGCCGCGCCGGAGCAGTGATCCATGTATAACGAATTTGCTTCCTGTTATGACGCGCTGATGCAGGATGTGGACTATCCCGCCTGGGCCGCGCGGTGCGCCGCGCTGATGGGTCCCGGCGTGAAAACCGTCACAGAATGCGCCTGCGGCACCGGCAATATCACCATCCCGCTCGCGAAGATGGGCTACCGGATGACGGGGGTGGATCTTTCCGGCGAAATGCTGCAGCACGCCATGGAAAAAGCCCGAAAAGAAGGGCTGATGATCCCCTTTGTGTGTCAGGACATGACCCGGCTGCAGGTGACAAGGCGGCAGGACGCCATCCTGGCCACCTGTGACGGCGTAAATTACCTGACCGATGAAGCCGCCCTGAAGGGCTTTCTGACAGCCGCGTACCAAGGGCTGAAGCCCGGCGGCAGGCTGATCTTTGACGTATCGAGCGAATACAAATTAAAAAACACTTTAGGCAATAACACCCTCACGCTGGATGAAGAGGACGCCGCGTATATCTGGCAGAATGAATGGAACGAAAATAAGCGCACCGTCACCATGTACCTCAGCATCTTTGTGCGCGATGCGGGGCAGGAAACATTCCGCCGTATCCGCGAGGATCAGACCCAGCGTGCCTGGAGCCGGGAGGAACTGACAGACGCCCTGAACGCCTGCGGCTACACCGGTATCACCTTTTACGGCGGCCTGGAGGACCGGGCCCCCGCGGCAGATGACGCGCGGCTGCTCGTCGTTGCCGCCAAAGGAGAATGAATCATGGAAAATGAAGTATTGATGAACCTTCCCGATGAGATGCTGCACATCTCCATCATGGGCGGTCAGGCGCGCGCGCTGCTGTGCCGCACCACCGCCATGACCCGTAAAATGGCCTCCATCCATTAGCCGTCCGACTGCGCGCAGGCCGCGATGAGCCGCCTGATGACCGCCACCTCCATGCTGGGCGTACAGATGAAGGACGCCTCCGCCTCCGTGACCGTGACGGTAGCGGGCAACGGCCCCGGCGGCAAGCTGACCGCTGTGGCGCACGGCGGCAACATCAAGGTGAGCATGGCCGATCCGCAGGTGGAGCTGCCGCTGAAGAAGGACGGCCATCTGGATGTGGGCGGCATTGTGGGCCATCAGGGACGGCTGACAGTCGTCAAGGATCTGGGCATGAAGGAGCCGTATGTGGGTCAGGTGCCGCTCGTTTCGGGTGAGCTGGCGGAGGACTTTGCCTCCTACTTCACCGTATCCGAGCAGGTGCCCTCTCTGGTCTCCCTCGGCTGCCTTGTCAGCAAGGGCCTTTGCCTTTCCTCCGGCGGCATTCTGGTGCAGGCCATGCCCGGCTGCTCCGAGGAAGTGCTGAGCGAGCTGGAAGCCCGCAGCCCCTTCTTCTTCTACATCAGCCGCGAGGTGGCGGACATGCGCCTGGAGGATCTGGCCAACCGCTGGTTTGAGGGCATGGATATGCGGATCCTGAGCCGCGATGAGCTGCGGTATCAGTGTGACTGCAGCCGTGAGAAGATGGAAAAGGCGCTGATCGCGATCGGCCGCCAGCAGCTGCAGGAACTGATCGATGAAGACGGACAGGCGGAGCTGACCTGTCACTTCTGCCGCACCGTGCATCACTTTGACCGTGAACAGCTGGAGCAGCTGCTCTACAGTGCCACCCACTGATCTTAAAGGAGCCCGAAACACATGAAATGCATCGATTTTGATAAGGAATTTGAACGCTACCTTTCCGCGTGGATGAAACAGCACAACGGCGAATACCGCAACTATGACGAGCTGGAAGCCCGTGTGCCGGATATCTACGCCGAATGGCTGGCCGCGCCGCTGAGCTGGCTGGGCAACAAGTGCCCCGGCGAGTATTTTGAGCAGTTTGATAACGCCCGCATGCTGGTGAATCACATGGAGGATCATTTCAAGCAGCGTGTGCCCGTGCCGGATATGCTGATGAACCGTATTACCGAACTGGGCGATGCCTCCGAGCAGCCGCTGTATGACATGCTGACCAAGGAGCGCTCTCCGCGCGAAGCCCGGATGCTGGCGATCACCATGCTGCGCGAGATCGAGAGCGAAATGCCCCTGCCCCTGTACATCGACTGGGTGGCCGCGATGGTCTCCGCCGAGGACGCTCCCGATGCCGAAGCACAGAACGAACTGGCGGAAAATGCGCTGGAAAGCCTGAGCAGCCTGGGTGAAAAGGCCGTGTTTGCCATGAAGGCCCGTCTGAATGACGCGACCGACACCGGACGCGCCGCCTTCTGCAGCCTGCTGTGCCATTATCCGGATGAGGACGAAACGGTCTTCAATACCCTGATGACCCTGCTGCAAAAGCCCGGCTTCAGCAAGGCGGAGCTGGCGGATTATCTGGGCAAGCTGGGCAATGAAAAGGCCGTGGAGCCGCTGAAGGCGCTGGCCGCCAGCGTGGAAACGAGCTATCTGGATTACATTGAGCTCCGCGGCGCGATCGAGACGCTGGGCGGTGAATGCCCTGTGCGCGAGTTTGATGAAAACGATCCGCAGTATGAAGCGATGAAGGTGCTGGAAAAGCAGAAGACCGGCAAGATCTGACACCGAAGGAGAACTATGGTTTGTAAACAATGCGGAGCGATCATACCGGACAGTATGAACCGCTGTCAGCGCTGCGGCGCGGCGCTCTCTGCCGGGGATGGTTCCCGAAGGGTGTCCGCCATGCGGCAGGGCGCCCCGAAAGCAGAAAGCGCCCCGGCCTCCAAGCCGCAGCAGGAGCCGACCGGGAATGCTGTTCAGCGCGAGATCGGTGATTTTTCGGAGCTGAGAAATCGCCGCCACAAGGCCGCCGGTGTATCCACGGCTCACGGACGGAATGCCGAAAACGGGCCCCAGGACCGTGCCGCCAGGAAGGCCGTGCTCCGGGCCATGAAGGAAGACGGCAGGGCGGCTAAGGAAGCTTTCAGAAAAGCGAAGCTCGCCCAGAAAAAAGCAAAGCTCGCCGAGGAGGCCGCCGTCAGGGACGATTGCGCCGCCGCCCGGGCCCGGAGAAGAGCGGATACCATCGGCGGCGAAAAACTGCAGCAGGAAGCCGTACGGCTGACACGGAAGGCCGCCGCCGCGATGGCCGCCGCCGAGGCAAAAAAGCAGGCCGCGCGGCAGCTGATGAATGAGGCGGAGGACAAAAACGCCGTCTATACCAGCCAGAAGACCTACAATGTGCGCCGCGTGATGATCAACTGGTCCCATGTGGCGCTGATCCTGATGGGGCTGATGGTGATCGCCGTGATCGGCTTCTATATCTTCCTGCAGACCAGCTTCCCCGGCCAGATGATGCTGGCCCGCTGGGGCAGGGAATGCTCCTCCGACGCGCTGTGGGCCTACGGTCAGGAAATGGTGACCGAGGGCAATATCACACGCGCCATCGAGCTGTATGAAAAAGCGTATCAGCAGGATCCCAAACGGGAGGATATCTACAGCAAACTGCAGTTGCTGACCGTGGCCTATGAAGCCAACCAGCAGCCGGACAAGGCCGAAGAGATCTACACCCTGATGTACAAGCAGCTGGACAAAAAGAATCCCGTTGCCTATAAAAACATCGTGCGCCTGATGCGGGCGCAGGGACGATTGGTGGAATGCGCGGATTTCCTGCTGCTGGCCTATGAGAACACAGGCGAAGCCACCTTCATCCGTCAGCGCACCGAAATGCTGCCGGCCACCCCCACCGCCACGCTGGCGACCGGTAAATATTCCACACAGAAGACGGTGGAGCTGCAAAGCGCGGAGGGCTATGATATCTACTATATCATCGGTCAGGGAGAGTTGCCGGAAGAGGGCACGCTGTACACCGAGCCGCTGCGGCTGAATGAAGGCTATCACGCGGTCCGTGCCGTGGCTGTGAGCAGCAATCTGATCTCGGATGAACTGGCTGTGGCCTATACCATCACCCTGCCGAACCCCGCGGCGCCCGTGGCCAATGTGGCCAGCGGCACCTACAAGACTGCCGCGGTCAGGCTGAGGAACCCCAATCCGTTTGATGTGACGATCTACTACACGGTAGACGGCACCTCCCCCACCGCCAACAGCCCCATCTACAGCGGCGAGCCCATCGTGCTTCCGGGCGCGCACAGCATGCACCTGAAGGCCGTGTGTGTGGACGCGAACGGCAAGGTGAGCAATGAACTGGACGTAGAATACGAGATCACCGGTCCTTCCTTCCGCTTCTATTTCAACAGCGGCGATGAATTCAGCAACTTCTCCGTGATGCGCACCACCATGGAAAACTTCAAAAAGAAGTATGGTGAACCGCTGGAGCAGGGTGAGGTGGATGACAACGCCATCCCCGGCATCTGCATCAAGCTGACCTACAGCTGGGGCGAAGCGCGCTTCTATTCCTCCGAGAAGGGCTATATCCTGTACTATGTGGAAACAGCCTCCTCACAGATGACCGGTCCCCGTTCCACAAGAGTGGGCATGAGCATGAACGACCTGATCGCCTCCTTCCGCGATATGAATCAGGCAAAGAATCAGGACGGTACACGCAGCCTGTATCACGATGACAAGGCCGGCACCGGATATATCTATGTGGACGATGAGAACAGCTACCGCGTGGAATACTGCTACTACCGCGAGGATAGCGCCGTGGTATCGCTGTGCTACTATGTGGACAGCAATGTGGTGACCCGTATCACCATCAAGTGCTACTATCCCAAATAAACATTTCCCCTCTGCCGCGGCAGAGGGGTTTTGCTGTTTTGGGTTCGTTGTTTGGGAAAGCACCGGTTTCCGCGCAGCTCCCTCACGGAAGCCGATCCGTTTTACAAACAGCGCGCGTCTGTATTATTAAACGAAAACGAAAAGAAATTATACGCGCGATAAATGAAAGAGAAACGATACGATGATTTATCCGCTATAGGGGGTGATCTATAATAGGCACTGTCAGGAGGGCAAGGAAACCTGCTGACAAGAGAAAGAGAAAGCAAACGCCGAAAGGCAAGGAGGAAACGAAAATGAAAAAGTTAGTCGCGATGCTGTCTGTGATGATCCTGCTGGTGCTGGCCATTGTGCCTGTTGTGAGCGCGAATGCCGAGGCTGCCGGCACGACCAAGTATGTATCCTCTGAAAACGGCAAGGGCGTGAGAATGCGCAAGGGCAACTCCACTGAAGCCGAAGTGATCTTCAACCTGGGCGAAGGCCGCCCCGTGACGGTGCATGCCGAAGCGATGGGCTGGAGCCAGGTGAGCGTGAAGGTGAACGGCAAGGTTTATAACGGTTATGTGATGAGCAAGTTCCTGAGCAAGAACGATCCTTCCCTGATGAAGCAGACCTTCAAGAAGGTCTCCAAGATGTTCGTCCGTGTCCGCGCCGCGAGCGCCGATGGTGCGGTAAGCATCTGGAACACCACCTCCAAGCTGAATGTCAACAAGGTCCGTGACCTGACCCGTACCGAAAAGATCACCGTGCTGGCTGAGAGCCGCGCCTGGTACAAGGTCCAGGATCAGTTCGGCAACACCGGTTATGTAGCCAAGGCTTATGTGACTCCCTGCTGAGTCGTTTACGATAGATCATCTACTTCATGGGACTCCTGCAAAACTCCTGCAAAGAAACTCCTACAAAAAAACATAAAACCCCTGCAAAGAAACTCCTGCAAAATATAAACGATCTTCTTCATGATGATCACCGCGGTACTGCACCGCGGTGATTTTCTATTTCTGAAGCAGCTTTCTGACGAACAGATAAATGATGCTGCAAAAGTGAAAAACAATGGACGAAAAACCGTGTATGACCCGTTTTATGATCGGACGGCAGTTTCGCAAGGCACGGACGGCAGGAAAAAAGCCGAAACTGTCAAAAACATATCATCAGTAAGAACCGGAGGCTTCTATGAAACGTTTCGCAGGCATTCTCATCGCGCTCATGATGATCATCCTTTTCACAGCACCGGCATCGGCCGGCTCCAATCCCGTGCTTGTCGCGACAAACGGCAAGGGGATCGCGGTCTATACTGCATCCGGCGGCAGCAAACAGGCCGGCATCCTGTATAACGGTTACAGCACCGAACTTTCACTGGAACCCAAAAACGGCCTCTATTCATGTTATCTGACCGTGGATTATTCCGTATGGATGGATCAGAAGAAAGCCGAAAGCGCCTTGCCGGACGGTGTATACGCGTGGGATTACTACAAAGCGCCCGATCGGATGCCCAGCTCGTTGTTTCTGGCTGAAGTGACAAAAGAAGACGCGCCGCTCTATTCCACGCCCGGTCACAAGCACCTGAATGCCCGCCACGCGCCCGGCACGCTGTTTGTGGTATGCGGCGAGTTCGGGGATGATTACTATGTGGAATTTGAGGGGATCAGCGGTTTTATGCCGAAGACCGCCCTCAAGAAGGTGAAGGATCTGACCCTCCGGGAAGCCATCCGGGATGATCTGGGCATTGAGACCGCGCAGGTATGCACCGTATATACCGGCGGCGGCATGATCATGCGCGGCGACTCCGTGACAGGCTACAGTGACGGCACCGCCTACTGGCAGCTTCATGACGGCGACAAGGTGACCGTGCTCAGGGTGATCGGAGACACGGCGCAGCTGGCAAACGGCGGATTTATCGAGACCCGTTTTCTCGACCCGGAGGGCGATCACAGCCGAACCTATGCCACAGTAAAAACGGACGGCATCCTGAACCGGCTGAATGTGCGCGCGTATGCCGGTACAGATGCCTTTATCAACTGCAAGCTCTGCTCCGGCGCACAGGTGCAGGTGATCAATCATACAGACGACTGGGCTTCTGTGCTGTTTACCGGAGAAGGCGTAAGCGAAGTATACACCGGCGTGGTGATGACCAAATATCTGACATGGGACAATGAATCCCCTTTGAACGGCATGACCCGGGTGCGCACGCTGTGTCCCCTTAACACATACGCCGGCGGAAGCCGCTACCGGGTCTCCTTCAGCGCTGAGGAAGTGATGGCAGCCGGAACCGAACTGACCGTGGTGGGTGTGAAGGCCAATCCGACTTCCGATAACGACATGCCGGATCGGTTCCTCTGCCTGACAGAAGAAGGGCGGCTGATCATGATCTATGATGACGGCGTGCTGGAGCCTATCGAGACAAGCGGCATTTTCGCCAGAGCGGCAAGCAATGTCCGCTTCCGTCAGGCCCCCGATAAAAACACGGCCGTGCTGGGCATGATCGACAGCGGCGCGAAAGTGGAGATCCTGCTCCGCGGAGAAGGCTGGACGATGGTGAAATACAAGGGAAAGACCGGCTATGTGATGAGCCGGTATCTGAAATTTCCCTGATACGCTCTGATACGTGAAACGGATGTTACGGAAAGATCAAATCTGGTCACTTGAGATCATATAAAGGATCGAAAAGGTCACATAAGGTTCACAAAGGTTCATTGCAGGTCACTGATGAGAATGATATAATAAGAATGCAAAAAGCGCGCCCATGATGAGCGCGCTTTTTTGCGTGACGCGGCGGGATCAATTGTCCCGGATCACATAAGAGAAACAATCGATATGAGTAAAGCCGAGACCGCGAAGATGATCCGCGTCCCGCTGCTGATCCGCTTCGGAATTATAGCCCGGAATGAGCGGAACACGGACAAGGATACGATCCGCGCCGACGAGTTCCTTCAGAAGCAGAAGGTTTTCAAACGCAGGCGGCAGTTCCTGCCCGGTGTACGCGCGGTAGACCGCCGGATCCAGTGACTTGATATCCACGATGAAAAAGTCACAGCACTCCGCCGCGGCGCGGACATGCTCCTCCGGAACATGCAGACAGGTCTCCGCGTTGATCTTCCATTCCATGCCGCAGACCTCCCGGAAAGCGCGGATAAAGGGCGCGTGGAGCAGACTTTCGCCGCCGCCGAAGGTGACACCGCCGCCTGTAGCGCGGAAATACAGATCATCGATCCGCACCCGATCATACAATTGCCGCGGCGTGACCAAAGCGCCTTTTCCCAGCAGGATCTTCTGATTGAGACAATAGCGGCAGCGCAGCGGACAGCCGGCCCCCGCGATGAGCGTGGTGACGCCCTCTCCGTCGGTCATGATGCAGTGGCGCTTGAAGGTGAGCAGCGGATACAGCAAAGCGCTGTTTTCCTGTGCCGGATCCCGGCCTTCCATGCTGTTCATTCTTCCTCCGGACAGAAAGACACATCCCCGTCCAGTTCGATGATCTCCGGTTCCACAAGGCCCAGTTCCTCGATCTCACCCATCACCTGTATATCCGGCTCCGGGGTGGGAAACACATGCTGTATGAGTGCCTCCAGCGGCGCGCAGGCCGTGGTGCTCATGGCAACACCCGCGGCCACGGCGGCAACAGCCACCTTCTTGCCGATACCGCGGCGCTTTTCAAGCTGTTCTTCAAGATAGCGAAGCTCGGCCTCGCAGCGCGGACAGGTGCCGCGGCACTCTCCCTGATGGGTACATTCAGCCGTCACATAAGGGATATCATTTTCATCCGCGATCTTCTGACGGATCTCCTTGAGGATCTTGCAGCGTGCTTTTCCGTTCATTTGATTTTCCTCCATTCGGCAGTGCTGTTTTGAGTGTTCCGATCATAAAACGAAACAAAACGGAGAAATATTCCCGTGGCCGTGATCGGATCTTTCAAAAAGTGAGAATTCCCTGCGCTTCGCACCACGCGCGGATGAGTTCAAACCCGCCCTCCGGGACACAGATACGGGGATCGCGCGGCGACAGCAGCGCGGCCAGCTCCTGCACGCCAAACCATCTGACAGCGCTGACCTCTTCCGCCTGCAAGCGCAGAGACGCGGTATCGACCGGCTTTGTATAAGCATAGACGAAGGAGATCTCATGATCCCGGAAAGGCTTTCCGTAAAAGACCTTTTCGTACTGAATGGTAAAGCAGCCGATGAATGTGAGGTCCTCCACCCGCGCCGTGATGCCCAGTTCCTCCTCCAGCTCCCGCAGCGCGGAAGCAAGGGGCTCCTGCCCGGCCGGAATGTGACCGGCCGAGGAGGTATCATAGCAGCCGGGGAAGCTGTCCTTCTGATCTGCCCGTTTCTGCAAAAGCACTTGCGGCCCCTCCGGCGCGGACCGCACCACCCAGACATGCGCCGTGCGATGGCGGATGCCCTCGGCATGCGCGGTCGCGCGCTCAACTGTCGCGCCGGTAGGTACGCCATGCTCATCTACGATATCAAAGATCTCCATGATTCTTTCCTTTCCGGCGCTCAAAAGCGCAAGGTTACGGAGGCGATGAGAACGAGCGCCGCGATAAAGCCGACTGCCGCCACCGCGAACACGATGCTGCTGAGCCAATTGAACAGCTTGCCCAGAATGGGGAAAACGGAAATCAGGGCAAGGATCGCCGACACCGCCAGCGCCACCGGCAATGCCCACGACAGCTGCGGAACAGCGGTATCCGACAGCAGACGCAGCATGGTCCCAGACACCTGCCGCGACTGAATGCCGGACACATCATTCAGATAGACCGTGACCGTATTCCACGGCAGAAAAGAGAATACCAGCGCGGCGACTGAAAGCGCGAGCCGGACAACAGCAAAAAAGATACGTTTCATTTTCATTCCTTTCAGAGGGCGGATCCAAGATCCTGTCCATCCCACTCCAGCATGAATTCATCCAGAAAAGCGCGCATATAGGTTTCGCGCTTTATCGCCAGCGCCTTTCCGGCGGCAGTATTCATCATATCCTTCAGCAGGAAGAGTTTTTCGTAAAAATGATTGACCGAGCAGGAGGTGTGACTTCGGTAGGCGGCCTCATCCATCCCGAGCAGCGGCTGCTCATCCGGGTCATACAGAGGGCGGTGATGACTGCCGCCATAGGCAAAGGTGCGCGCGATCCCGACCGCGCCCAGGGCATCCAGACGATCCGCGTCCTGCACACAGCAGCCCTCGATGGTGGACGGCGCGACCGAATCAGTGCCGACAAAGGAGACCTCTCCGATGATACGGACGATCGCGCGGATCTGCGCCTCCGGCACACCCTGAGAACGCAGGAAGGTGACGGCGCGGGTCTTCTCCGCGTAGGTCTCCGGGGAAAGCTTTCTGTCATCCGCGTCATGCAAGAGCGCGGCCAGCGAAACGGTGAGCATATCCGCCTGCTCCTGCTCCGCGAGGGCCACGGCGGTCTTATACACACGCAGGGTGTGGAAATGATCATGACCGCTGAAATCATTCTTGAACAGATCACAGATCATACGAACGGCGGCATCGATCAGGGCATTTTCCTTCTGTGTCACGTGGTTCTCTCCCTTCCTTTCCTGCCTGTCAGAGGCGATATTGCATGAAGTTCTCATTATGTGTGAAGCCGAAGGCTGTATAGAGTTTGACTCCCATATCCGAGCCTGTGATCTGGATGCAGCCGCAGCCGGCCCGGCGGGCTTCCTCCGCCGCGCGGGAGAGCAATTCTCTGGCGATGCCCCTGCGGCGATACTCCGGCAGGGTGTACATGCCGGAAAGCAGGGCGATCCTGCCGGTGGGGCAGGCATAATACGGCGGCTTTTCCACAACGGAGATTCCGCTTGTGGCAATGATACGCGAATCCTCCAGCGCGATCCAGGAGATAAACGTGCCGTCCGCCAGATGACGGGTGTAGTGATCGAGCAGCGCGGGCGCAAGATCCAGCTGCTCCTTCGCGCCCTCTTCCCGGAGCTGCGCGATACGGAGCGGAATAAACGCGTCCAGATCGGCGGCTGTCAGCCTGCGATATGTGATCACGGCGCGATGCCTCCCTTCGGGTATTCCATTTCATGCTCCATCTTAAGAAAGCCAAAGGCTTCATATAGGGGCCTTCCGGCGGCTGTGGCCTCCAGCGAGACGGCTGTGACCCCGCGCTCCGCCGCGTCACGGATGAGCAGGCGTAAAGTCTCCCGCGCGATACCGCGTCTGCGGTGATCCGGCGCGGTATACATATTCATGATATAGGCCTTGCGCCCGTCCGGAACCGCGCAGGTGGGCATGACCCGGTAATAGCTGATACCGCCCGTGCCGACCCATTGATCATCATCAAAAACGAGATAAGCCGTGTGGCTGCCGTCCTGAAGCGCCTGACGGTAATAATCAAGGCTCTCCTTCTCCACTTCAGGGAGAGGCGTATTCTGCGGCAGCCCATTAGCCGCGCGAAGCACCTGAAGGCGTGTGCGCACCAGCAATTCCAGATCCGGCAGAGCGGCTTTACGGTATTGAAGCATGATGATCTCCTGACGCGTGAAGCAAAGTGAAGATGATAAGGCTATTATAAACGAAAAAGCATCCGCTGAAAACAACGGATGCCTCGATGAAACGAATTATTTGCCGGAAACGGCGGATCATTTCGCCAGCGCGGTGAACTGCTCCATGAACTCAGGCGCGGACCAGGTGCCGCAGAAGCTGAGATCATCACCGTTTACGAACATCTGGAGAGACAGGCCGTTTTCATAGGTGATGAGCAGCACCTTTCTGCTTTCGGCACAGGAGCCGGAAAGATAATACGCGGTATCACGCAGCGTATCGGCCAGCGCCTGCGCGTTCGCGCCGGAGACTGTGCCCACGCCCTTGAGGCTGATGGAAGCAACATGATCCAGCGCCAGAACGGACTTCAGATCGCGCCCCGCGGCCTTGCCGGAGAGAGAGCAGCGCTGGAAAAGACGCATGGCGCCGTCCACCCGCGCGGCCACACAGATGCCCTCCATGCCGTTCACGCTGTAGACGCTCTCCCCCGTCTGCACCGCGTTGCTGCGGTTGCCGGAGGCATTGACGGGATCCGCCGTCAGCTCGCCCACAGTGGCACAGACACCGCCGAGGCAGGAAGCGGGAACGGAGCTCACACTCTCCACCAGACGATAGGCAGCCTGATCCAGCACGAGAACGCTGTAGGAAAGCTTCTGCTCCTGCACGGTGAGGCTGCCGTTGCCGATATCACCGACCTTCGCCGCGTTTTCGGGCAGGGGCACACCGGCGGCCATGACGGTCAGGTTGTACAAGGCATCCACCGCCTGCTCCTCATGATCAGCGGAAGGCGCGGTATCCATGACCTCCTCCGCGACAAGGAACCGAACCTGACCCGGCTCCGACGCCAGCATCAGCTGCGGTTCTTCCGCAGACTGGGGCTTGCCGGTGAGGGCGGGAATGCCAACGCCCAGCGCGACCGCCAGTACCAGCGCGCAGCTGAGTACGGGAATGAGGCGGCTGACCCGGAGAATGCCGCCGGAAGCGGGGGCTTTTTCAGCAGCAGCGGCTTCCTGAATGCGGTAACGGAGGCCCTCCGTGGCCTTGATGTCCTTGAATGCTTCATCCGTGACGGCGGGAAGCTCTTTCAGACGGCTCTCGATATCCTTCATGAAGCATCACTCCTCTCTTAACATTTCTTCCAGTTTTTTGCGTGCCCGGGAAAGACGGCTGCAGACCGTACCCTCCGGAAGGGAGAGCATTTCCGAGATCTCACGGATCTCGATGCCCTGATAATAATGCAAAAGAATGATCTCCCTGAACTGCGCGGGCAGCGCGTGAACGGCACGCAGAAGATCCTGCCGCTCGATACGCTCCTCCACCCGGTCCTCATCGGGGATGAATTCCAGCTGCGGAGCGCCCAGCACGACGCGGCGCACCCAGCCCGCGCGCCACAGATCGCGGCAGCGGTTGAGGGCCACCTTGAGTAGCCAGGATTTTTCCTTGCCCTCGATCTGGACGAAGTTGGTGGTGAGCAGTTTCATGAACACATCCTGCGTCACATCCTCGGCTTTTTGCCGATCGCCCAGATAGAAGTAGCTGACTCGCAGCACATCGGTGGCATAGCGGGTGTACAGATCTTCAAACAGGGCATCATCCATACGGGTGTTTCCCTGAGATCCCTCACTCATAGAACGATAGACTCCTTTGATTTATTCCGTAGGATCAACAAATTTTGACGGTTTTTTCGCGATTTTTTCGCCATTTTCTGATCGTTATGACGAAGAAACCGTTTTTACGGAGCAGTGAAAAAAACCGAAGCCTTCACAAAAGCCTTCTGTACCGATTCCGGACACGGATCGGCCGGGATGAAGCTTATTCGTAGATCGTGCGGCCCTTTTCATCACCGATGCCGGTGAAGCGATAGAAATAGGTGTTGATGACATCGCACCATTCACGGGCGTTATGCACCTGACGCTCGAAGCGATCCCTGACACGGGCGAACAGGGCGGCCTCCGTCTCGCCTTCGAGAGAGAGCCACATCTGCTGCAGCTTCTTCGCGCCCTCGTAGCCGTTGAAATGATTGTCATAGATGCGCTGCAGCAGCGTGCGGCCATCCTTCATGACATGATCATAACGGACACGGTGGAAGAAGAGCAGAAGTTCCTCGGGGCAGGATTCGATGGTGGCATACTTTTCCGCCAGTTCAGCGGGATACTGGGTGGAATAACCGGTACCGGAGGGACCGCGCTCCACACCCACAGCCTCATGATTGGCCTTGTGATAGGTGCCCCAGAGATCGAACTCGTAACCATCGGGGCTGACACCGTAATGGACATGCGGCGTGATCATCCAGCCGAGTGCGAAGGGGCAGGTGTAGCCCTCATAGACATCGCGGCTCATCAGCAGCATTTCACGGACCACAGAGGCGGCCTTGAAGCCAAACAGGATGCCCGCGAATTCACCGGCCACCTGCTCCGCGTCCGGACGGCCGTACCAGCCCAGATGACCATAGCCGTACAGATTGGCCGCGGCCAGATCATGGCCGAACCAGTTGATATCATCGCCCGTATTGCTGACGGCGACGATGGCTTCCACATTGCCGGCCGGGAGGACATCAAAGATATCCTGCCACTGCGGCGGCATGAAGAAGAGATCGACCTGCTGACCGGTATATTCCTGCGCGAGCTGCAGTTCCAAACACTTGGCTGTGTTCTTCATGCCAAAGAGCAGGGGGCTGACGGGCTCACGCACCTGGAAGTCCATGGGGCCGTTCTTGATCTGCAGAATGACGTTGCTGTCAAACTTGCCGTCCAGCGCGCAGTAGTTATCCCACGCGGCGCAGGCGCGGTCGATGGTGGTATCACGCCAGTCCTGACCGCAGTTGTAAACGAAGCAGCGCCACAGCACCTTACCGCCGAAGGGCGCGAGCGCGCGGGCCAGCATATTGGCGCCCTCCGCGTGATCACGGCCATAGGTGTAGGGGCCGGAGCGATGCTCGCTGTCCGCCTTGACAAGATAACCGGCCAGATCCGGGATGTAGGAATAGACGACGGCGGTCTGCTTCTTCCACCATGCCTGCACGCCCTCATCCAGCGGATCCGCTGTGCCGGCGCCATAGCGCTCCGGCATGGAGAAATCCACGGAGATCAGAAGACGGATATGGTAGATACGCAGGATATCAGCGATCTGCTTGAGCTGAGGCAGGAATTCCTCGGTGATCAGACGATCGGCCGGGAAATGGACATTGACGTTATTGAGGCACACGCAGTTGATGGCGGCGGCACTCATCATGAGACCATAGCGATGGATGATCTGCTCATCAAATACGATCTGCTTATCCTTGAAGAAGAGGGAGTGCCCCGCGTAGCCGCGCTCGATATCACCGGTCATGTTATCCCAGTGATCGATCATGCGGAGGGGATAGAAGGGACGGCTCTCCTCGCAGGTGAGTTTCCCGGCAAGATGCGCCTGACGCATGAAGTGATACGCGCCGTAAAGCACGCCCGCCTTGCCGCCGCGGATCGTGTAGCTTTCATTGCGGCAGGAGATCGTGTAATCTTCACCGTCGCCCTTCACCTCCACCTTGACGGGGGGAAGACGAAGCTCACAGCGGTCCAGCAGTTCCTTCGCGAGCGCGGCGGGATCCCCCGCCTTGGGAATGAAGAAGGGCAGATAGGGCAGATAGGAACGGGTCTTCTGAGCGGCAGGGAACGTCATGGTAGAGACCTCCTTGTTTTGAAAAGATGGGATGTATGAAAACGAGCATTACAGATCAGGGGAGATACCGCCGGCACGGAGCGCCAGCAGGAGCGCGCCGTAGGCCCCGCTGAGCGGGAAGAGCGCGGGCGTGCGGATCATTTGCGGAATATCGCGCGAAAAGACGAGGTAATCATTGACCTTTTCCGCCGTGAGCGACCGCACAAGCGGCAGCAGACCCGGCTGAGACATGACCCCGCCGCCCAGCAGGATCATCTGCGGACTGACGGTCATGAAGGCGATGGCGCAGACCTGCGCAAGGTATTCAGCCTCCAGCGCCCAGGCGGGATGATCCGCCGGAAGCTGCTTCGCGCTGACACCCCAGCGTTTTTCAATGGCGGGGCCGCCGGCCAGACCCTCCAGACAGCCCTTATGATACGGGCAGAAGCCGTCCGGCGCGGGATCCGACGGATGCGGACGAAGGAGCATGTGCCCCCATTCCGGATGCTGCGCGCCATGGACGAGATTGCCCTCGCAGATGAGGCCGCCGCCGATGCCGGTGCCGATGGTGAGATAGAGGCAGTTCTTCAGCCCCTTCGCCGCGCCGAGCACAGACTCGCCCAGCGCCGCGCCGTTGACATCGGTATCGATGCAGCATGGCACCTGAAGCGCGCTCTGCAAGGTGGAAAGCAGGGGAAAATCCCGCCAGCCGGGCTTGGGCGTGGTGAGGATATCCCCATAACGGGGACGGGCCGGATCCGGCTGGATGGGGCCGAACGCCGCAATGCCGAGCGCCGCGATACGGCGCGGGCGGAAGAAGGCGATCATCTGATCACAGGTGGAGACAGGATCCATCGTGGGGATGGTGAGCTGCTCTAAGATGTGACCCTGACGGTCACCGGTGACCAGCACCATTTTGGTGCCGCCGGCCTCGATGCCGCCGTAAACAGGGAGTGCCATACGGAAAACCCCTTTCCGGGAAATGACGGAGTCAGATCTGTGGTGGAAAACGCGTATCAGAACAGCGGAATGGTGCTGAGCAGCACGCAGACCGCGACGAGCGCGAGCGTGATAAGGGCCGCCCAGAGATCCGCCAGCGTGAAGCGCAGGACACGCAGACGCGTGCGGCCCTCACCGCCGTGATAACAGCGGGCTTCCATGGCCATGGCCAGATCGCCCGCGCGGCGGAAGGCGCTGACAAACAGCGGCACCAGCAGCGGGATCATGGCTTTGGCGCGGTTGATGAGATTGCCGGTCTCGAAATCGGCGCCGCGGGCCATCTGCGCGTTGCGGATCTTATCGGTCTCCTCCAGCAGGGTGGGAATAAAACGCAGCGCGATGGTCATCATCATCGCCAGCTCGTGCGCCGGGAAATGGATGACCTTCAGCGGGGACAGGAGCCGCTCAAGACCATCGGTGAGCACGACCGGCGCGGTGGTGAGAGTGAGCAGACTGGAGCCCATGACGAGCAGGACCAGACGAATGGAATAGAGAACGGCGTTGAGGATGCCCTCCTTGGTGAGGTGGATGATCCACCAGTCAAAGATGGGCGTTTCACCCTCAAGGAAAAAGATATTGAGCACAAAAGTGAAAATGAGGATGATGCGGAGCGGTTTGATGCTCTTGAGCAGCATCTTGAAGGGAATGTGGCTGAGACGCGCGACCATGAGGATGTACAGCAGCACCGGCACCATGGCCAGCAGGGTGGTGGCGGTGAAGACACCCACGATGAACGCGATGAGCAGCAGGATCTTGGCACGGGGATCCAGATGGTGGACAGGCGATTCGGCCGGATAATACTGACCGAGCGTGATATCGCTCATCACAGGGCATCACCCCCTTTGCAGAGACGGAGCAGCGCGGGAAGCGCGTCCTCCTCCAGATAACAGGGCGGGAAATCAAACCCGGCCTGACGCAGCAGGATGGACAGGCGGCAGGCCTGCGGCACATCGAGCCCCATCTTTTCAAGCTCCTCCGCGCGGGAGAAGACCTGCTCCGGCGTGCCGTCCATGGCGACCGTGCCGCGGTGCATGACCACGATGCGGCCCGCCCAGCGCGCGACATCATCCATGTTATGAGAGACCATAACGATGGTGGTGCCTTCCTCGTGGAGGCGGCCGATGAGCTGCAGCATCTCCTCCCGGGAGGCGGGATCAAGACCGGCAGCCGGTTCATCAAGAATGAGCATATCGGGCTTCATGGCCAGCACGCCCGCGATGGCCACGCGGCGCATCTGACCGCCGGAAAGCTCGAATGGGGAACGATCCTTGAGCTGATCGGGATCGAGACCGACCTTGCGCAGGGCCTCCGGCACACGGCGGTCGATCTCTTCTTTATCAAGGCCCAGATTCTTCGGGCCGAAGGCGACATCCTTGAAGATGGTCTCCTCGAATAACTGATTCTCCGGGTACTGGAAGACCATACCGACATGGCGGCGAAGCTCACGCCGGTTATAGCCTTTTTCGTTGATATCATTCCGGGTGCCGTCATCATTTTCGCACAGCACCTGACCGGCGGTGGGCTTCATGAGGCCGTTGATGTGCTGGATGAGGGTGCTCTTACCGCTGCCGGTGTGACCGATGAGGGCCAGATATTCGCCCTGCTCGACCGTGACATTGATATCCTTCAGGGCATCGGTGGCAAAGGGCGTGCCCGGCTGATAGGTGAAACTGACATGATCCAGGATCATTCGCACAGGCGCTTCACCTCCTTCACCATTTCCTCCACCGTGAGCAGATCCTCCGGCAGATCCACACCCTGCTGACGCAGTGCCTGGGCGATACGGGTCATGGGCGGCTGGGTAAGACGGAACTCACGCAGACGATCGGCATCACGGAAGACCTCGCGCGGGGTGCCCTGCATGACGACCCTGCCGCCGTGCATGACATAAAGCTGCTCCGCCTGCGCGGCTTCCTCCATGAAATGGGTGATCCACACAACGGTGAGACCGCGTGTTTTGTTGAGCCGTTTGACGGCATCGAACACATCCCGGCGGCCGATCGGATCCAGCATGGCGGTGGCTTCATCAAAGATGATGGCGTCCGGCTGCATGGCCAGCACGCCCGCGATGGCCACGCGCTGCTTCTGTCCGCCGCTGAGGTGATGCGGCGCTTTTTCGGCATATTCGACCATATTGACATCGCGGAGCGCCTGTTCGATCCTGGCCGGCATATCCTGCGGCGGAACGCCGGTATTCTAAAGACCGAAGGCGACATCATCGCGCACGATGGTGGCGACAAGCTGGTTATCGGGATTCTGGAACACCATGCCCGCGCGCTGGCGGACATCCCAGGTATGCTCTTCATCCGCGGTATCCCACTCCTCCACGCGGACAGAGCCTTCCGTGGGGAGATAAAGACCGTTCATCAGCTTGGCCAGGGTGCTTTTGCCGCTGCCGTTCTGCCCCAGCACGGCGACAAAAGCGCCGCGCGGAACGGACAGGGTGACATCATCAACAGCCTTGCCGCTGTCATCGTCATAAGCGTAGGAAACGTGGTTGATCTCGATTATATTTTCCTGCATTGAAATGCCTCTTTGCTGTACTTCGCGGCATACTACCGCAAAATACATTATAGCATCCGAGCCCTTGAAATACAAGAAAAATAAGGTTCTGCAGGGCTCCCGGAGGTATGCGGATGATGCACAAATAAATGTGAAAAATGCATGTGGAAGCGCGAAGGGATGGGCACCCGGAGAGAAAGGACCGGGGCGCGCGGCTGCACCGAAAAGTGTAGAACGATTGCAAAAAAGTGCCGGAAATGATAGAATGATGAAAAGCCAAAGCACACGGAGGGAAACGCCGATGAAGGTGGGAGAACTGATACTGCAAAGGCGCAAGGAACTGAAGCTGAGCCGCCTGAAGCTGGGCGAGAAGGCCGGGATGAGCCATACGGAGATCGACAGGATCGAGCGCGGGGAACGCAAAATGCCCTCCCTGCCGCACCTGTATGCCCTCGCGGACGCGCTGGCGCTGCCGAGGGAAACGGTGCTGGCCGCGGCCGGATGCGCGACGGAGGAGGCCTCCCCCATTGAGCGCGCCTTTCCGGCGCTGAAGAGCGTGCGGCAAAGAGAGACGATAGAGAAGATCGCGGACGGGCTGAGCCGGAACGGACAGCTGAGCGACGCGGATCTGGATGATCTGGACCGCCAGGTGGAGATGTTTCTGCAGTACGCGGCAAGCCGGAAGAAGAAGGACTGACAGGGCGGGCAGAAGCGAAAATGAGTGAGATGACACCAAAGCCCGACCTGCAGGCGGCTGAACGCGCCGCGTGGGAGATGCTGCGCCAGACAGGGGCGGATCGCTTTCCCGTGCGGATCAGCGGGATCTTCAAGGCGCTGGAGCAATATGTGACCGTGCTGAAATGGACGGAGGCGCGAAGAGTGCTGGACACTCCCGACCCCTTCGGGCTGAAAAAAGCCAAAGCGGACGCGAGATGCGAAAAAAGCCGCGCGGGCGGGCCGTTCATGATCGTATACGACGATACGGAGGAAAATACGGCGCGTGTGCGCTTTACCCTGATGCACGAAACGGGGCATATCCTGCTGGGGCATTTAAACGGAGAAGCCGGAGCCTCCCATGGACTGACCGACGCGGAATATGACCGGCTGGAAAAGGAAGCGGACCGCTTCGCGGCGGAGGTGCTGTGCCCCTCCCCCTTCTTCCGGCATTTTGAGCATATGGACGCCGCGCGGCTGAAAAGCCTGTGTCACATCAGCGGCGGCTGCGCCGACAGACAGGCGCGGGCGATCCTGCGGCGGCGGGAAATGCCGGAGGACGCGTGGGACCGGGAACTGCTGCGGCAGTTCTACGACGCGTATATGAAAACGCCGCAGAGCCTGACGGAGCCCGAATGCGATCACCGGCTGCTGAAAGAGGACATACTGCCGCGAAGCCGGGTATGCGGACAATGCGGCGCGTATATTCCCGGAGCGCGCGACCGGTATTGCAGCTGCTGCGGCGCGAGACACCGGGAAAACAGCGCGACCGTGGGACATGTGCCCTTCATGCTGCGGGAAAAACCGCGCTGCTGCCCGAACTGCCTGAATGATGATGTGGGTGATGAAGACAGGTACTGCATGATCTGCGGACAGCCGCGGCAGAACCTGTGCCTGAACGAAGGCAGATGGGTGCCCTACGGCGCGCGGTACTGCCCCGTGTGCGGCGGCGAGACCGCCTACAGGGAGATATACCGCCGCGCGGACAAAATCAGAGACCGGATGAACAATTACCGGGAAAACAGCCGCTGGCAGGAATACGCGCATACCGACTATGCCCGGTACCGCGCCGAAAAGCTGGACGACCCCGGGCTGTACGCTGCTCTGATGTACAGCAGGATCCTGACAGACGAGGACGGCCGGCTGCTGGTGCTGACCCCGAACGCGAAAGCCCGGGAGGATGTGATCCGGCAGAGCGGAGACCTGCTTTCGATCTGCGGGGAATACGGCGCGCGGCATCCGGCGATCGGCGTATACAGCACGACAGACGAAGCGGTACCGGAGCGATAATATGAAATATGACGGAAGACTGGCCGGGGATGCCCGGCAAACCAACAAATGCACAGGGCCCGAGCGGCACGCCTGCAGACGGGAGGCACGGTACTGCCCCGTGTGCGGCTGCCCGACGCTCTTTTTCAGAAAAGGGTTATTGAGGGACTGGCAGGAATCGCTGAAAAAAGCGGAAAAGCCGGAATACCGGCTGAGCGTGAGCGAATTTGAACAGTTATAAGAACCGCCGGGGAGGATAAGGACATGACAGAAAACATGAAAAGCAAAAAGAAGCTGCCCCAGACCGTGACGAGAACAGTGGCTGTGATCGCGGCTGCCGTGCTGATGATGCTGCTGCTGACAGGCTGTGATCAAGCGACTGACAACAGCAAAAAAGCGATCGAGGCCGGGGATACGGTGACTTTCGGCGCCTATGAGCAGGACGGAGACGCCGGAAACGGCAAAGAGGCGATCCAATGGACGGTGCTGGAGGTGAACGGAGATGAAGCGCTGCTGCTGAGCCGGAATGTGCTGAGCGCCGGGCCCTACCACACGAAATATACAGAAGTGACATGGGAAAACAGCAGTATCCGCGCGATGCTGAACAGCAGTTTTATGGAGAGCGCGTTTTCTGAAGACGAACAGAAGATGATCCTGCTGACGGACGTGGACAACAGCCGTGCCCAGAGCCTGCAGGGCGATGCCTTCGGCGGCGCGGATACGCAGGACAAAGTCTTTTTGCTGAGCGCGGCTGAAACCGAAAAATGGCTGCCCGAAACCGCGCGGCGGCTGTGCGCGGCGACCGCCTTTGCCAAAGCGGAGGGCGTGTATACGAGCAAGAAGACCCCTGTTGACGGTCAGCCCGCCGCGTGGTGGTGGCTGCGCTCTCCCGGCGGATTTACGGAGACGGCGCGGTGCGCGGATACCAACGGTGAGATGATCTACAGCGATGTGAATGACGCGACCGGCGGCATCCGCCCCGCGATCCGGGTGAAAACAGAGGCGCTGAAATGATGCCGGAAGCGAAAGAAAAGAAGGACATGCTGCCGATCGATTTCGCGCCGATGGAGGGCATTACGGAAGCGATCTACAGAAGGGCGCATCACGCGTGCTTCGGCGGCGTGGATACCTATTACCTGCCCTTCATCAGCCCGACGATGCACCTGGTGCTGAACGGGCGCGAGAAAAACAACGTGCTGCCCAAGTACAACGAAGGCCTGCATTGTGTGCCGCAGGTGCTGACGAAGGACCCAGAGCATTTTCTGTGGGCCGCGAGGCTGCTGGCGGATATGGGCTATGAGGAGATCAACCTGAACGCCGGATGCCCCTCCGCCACAGTGACCACCAAGGACAAGGGCGCGGGGATCCTGAAGGACCCGGACACGCTGGCAAGATTTCTGGACAGGATATGCAAAGAAAGCCCGGTGCCGGTCTCTGTGAAGACAAGAGCCGGATTTGAGAGCCCGGACGAATGGGAGCGGCTGGTGAAGGTATATGCCGGCGTGCCGCTGAAGCGGCTGATCCTGCACCCGAGGACACGGAACGAAAACTACACGCCCGGCCAGATCCACCCAGAGCTTGTGCAGATGACCGCGGAGATCTTCAGGGGCGATGTGATCTATAACGGCGACCTGTTCAGCCAGGCGGACGTACAAAACATACTGAAAAGCGCGCCCGGGATCCGCGGCGTGATGCTGGGGCGCGGACTGGTGGCCAACCCGGCGTTTGGCAGAGAACTGAAGGGCGGAGAAAAACTGAAAAAAGAAGAACTGATCCGCTTTCATGACATGCTGAGCGAGGCTTTTCAGGAGCGATTCCAGAAGGAGATCGTTTTCATGAAACTGCGGGTGGTGATGAAGCACCTGGCCTGCTGCTTTGAGGACGCGAAGAAGGAAGAAAAGGCCATCCGGCGCGCGAAGGACCTGAAGGCGCTGCTGGAGGTGGACAGAAAACTGTTTGAAACAAAGGAACTGAAGGAAGACCCCTGCTTTATCCCGGACGAGCTGAAAAAGGAAAGCGCGCCGACGATGATCATCTGAGGGCGCGGCTTTTCCCCCGGGGAACTCCATAAGACCGGATAATTTACAATTCATGAGGGCAGAATGATGCTTTTCAGCCTTGTATAATGCCGGTCTTTTTATATATAATAAGATCAGTGTGTGTGAAAACACGAAAAAACAAAGGAGAAGATATCTTATGAAAAGAATCGTGTGCTTCCTGCTGACGATCGTCATGCTGACCGCCATGACCGGCGCCGCGCTCGCGGCCGTCAATTCCGGCATGATCTCGGTCGGTGATGTACTGTATGTCATCACCACCGGCGGAACACTGAATGTGCGCGCGGATGCTTCCGGAAACGCGAAGGTGACCTACAAGCTGCCCAACCACGCGCCCGTGCACGCTTTGGACACCGGCCGGAACGGCTTCCTGTGGGTGGAATTCAAGTTCAACGGCCGCTTCGCGAACGGCTATGTATCCATGGACTTCCTCACCTACACCGTGCCCTCCAAGATCAATGAGAACGGTGCGACCAAGGTGGGTGACCCGACCCCCGCGCCCGCGCCTTCCGCGGGTGAACTGGTCGCCAACATGAACTTCTCCAATTTCAAGCTGGTACAGCCCGGCATGGCCCGCGTGATCGCGTCCAAGCCCAACCGTCCCGGCGGATGGGTCAATCTGCGCTGGGTGCCCAGCATGGATTCCGCCATCATCGCCAAGATGCCCAAGGATGCCATCATGACCGTGATCGCCGAGGGCAAGACCTGGTATCAGGTGATGAACCAGGACGGCTACGTCGGCTTCATCTCGAAGCAGTTCACCTATGTGGTGGAGTTCGAGCCTTATCCCACGCCGATCCCTGTGATCACTCCCTCCCCGATCTACGGCTCAGGCAATCCCTGAAACAGCCGCAACAACTGAAAGGAGTTCTGTCCGATGAAAAAACTGATTGCTCTGCTGATCGCAATGGCCCTGGTTTTCTCCGTGGCTGCTTTTGCTTCCGAGGATGAAGAGGCGATCGCGGTAGAAGATTATACCCCCACCGCCCTCGCGGAAGAGGATATTCTGGACTTCGGCATCACGCTGGACAAGCTGCCCGAGGGCTATGAAATTCCCGAGGGTCGTGAAAAGCCTTGGGGCACGGGTCACGCCGTGCTGTGCTGCCGTGGCATTGTTGACGGACCGTTTGCCGTAATAAATGCCGATGACTTTTACGGCAAGGGCGCATATGAAGCCATATACAAGTTTTTGAGTGAAGAGCGCCCTGCATCGGAGTATGCGATGGTCGGCTACAAGCTCAAAAACACCGTAACCGAGAACGGCCACGTCGCCCGAGGCATCTGCGAGATTGAAAACGGCTATCTCAAAGGCATCACAGAGCGCACCCACATTGAAAAGCGTGGGGCAGATGCGGCATACACCGAGGATGGAGTGAGCTTCGTTCCCGTTTCGGGCGATGTCACCGTTTCAATGAACTTCTGGGGCTTCTCCACACAGATGCTCGATGAGCTCAATGCACGCTTCCCCGCATTCCTCGACAAGGGTATTCCCGAAAACCCGCTCAAGTGCGAATACTTCCTGCCCTTCGTTGCAAACGAGCAGCTCGAGGAAGGCCTTGCAACCGTCCGCATTCTTGACTGCAACGAAACATGGTACGGTATGACCTACCGTGAAGACCTTGAAAGCGTAAAGAACGCAATCGCCGCAATGCGTAATGACGGCATTTATCCCGACAAGCTCTGGGAATGATAATTACATAAAAACCGCTTTTAAAGCGGATTAGTTTGCAGGTTTTTAACTCAATTATTTAAAGCAAGTACCGACAATTGCATTTTGAAACAACAGACTTATGTTTGAAATGGAGGAAATTGTAATGGCTAAAACAGTAAAGCTGCAATGTAATGAGAAAAGGATGCCTCTATCAGAAGTGGCAGATGCTGTGAGCTTGGGAGTTGCCACGGCGAAGGTAGTTTGCCGAACACAACAGATCGACAGCAATGCCATCCTGCTCTGTTTTGAAAAGTACTTCTTTCGTAATAACGGTTTTGCTTCACTGACTGTTATGCTAACGGAAGACGAAAACCGCCAGGATGCTACTATCGTCGGATTTGGCGGAGGAAGCGGTATTTTCAATTTCAGTTATGGTGCTAACGACGAATTTGCCGAGGATGCAAGTGGAGCATTGAAAAAATGTGGGTTTGAAATCCTGCCTGAAACTCTATGAACAACTACTTAATTGGCTCAAGCCTATATTGAAAAACCTGCCGTGAGAAGCTCTCTGCGGCAGGTTTTTTGCCATAACAATACATATGAAAATGCTTGTTTTTAAGCTAAATACTTGAAATTGTACAGTTTTCTCAAAGTGTGCATTGACAATTTTTTAATTTATGATAAAAATAATTTAGATAATAGGATATTTATGAGCAAGTAAAACAACGGCTTATTTCATAACAAACTGTTATTTTACAAATGACTTTGCGAGGAGGCGGATTTATGCACGAGATGGGAACCGTTATGTATGTTATCAAACAGATTAACGAAGTATGCGAAGAAAACAAACTGGAGAAGGTCGGCTCAGTAACGCTGCAGGTCGGCGAGGTTAGCGGTATTGTTCCCGAGTACCTTGTAGACTTTTGGAATTGGGCAGTAAAGAAGGAAAAGTACCTTGCTGATGCCGAGCTTATCATTGAGCAGATTGATGCGGTTACACAATGCGGCGATTGCGGCAAAAAATACGAAACCGTAAAATATGCTAAAATCTGTCCTCATTGCGGGAGCGAGAATACATGGCTCTTTACAGGCAATGAGTACATGATAAAAGAGATAACAGCAAGATAACAATTATTATAGCTGAAAACATAAGAATGTGTTAAAGGTGAGAGAACAATGGCCCGTGATGAAAAAATTGCCAGGCTTGGCAAAAAATCACTGACCGTGCATCTGTCCTGCTTGGCAAGGACAGAATTAATCCCGATGCACCTGAGTGCTGGAGCATAAATTCCGCACTGAAATTTATAGCACACGACTATGCCCGGCTCGACCGAGAGAACGTTGTTCTTCCTGCTGAGCAGATTAAGAAACCAGCACGCAACGAGTCCGGTGTTGACAAGGCAAAGTTCGGCAAGTAATTTCAAATGTAAAAAGCTCTGCAGGTATTCCTGCAGAGCTTTTTGCTCTTTATACCAGACGGGCTTTTACGGCACGGATGTACTCCTCACTGCTGACTGCCTTTGCGGGAATATCGCAAAGAGCAAGCAGGTCGCCGGTCATAACGCCGCTTTCAATTGTATCGATGCAGGCTTTTTCAAGCTTATCGGCAAAGTCTATAAGCTCCTTCGTGCCGTCAAGCTCGCCGCGCTTGCGCAGTGCGCCCGACCACGCAAATATGGTTGCAACGGGGTTTGACGAGGGCTTCTCGCCGTTTAAATACTTGCGGTAGTGGCGTGTGATAGTGCCGTGGGCTGCTTCGTATTCGAAGTTGCCATCGGGGGAGACGAGCACGCTTGTCATCAGCGCAAGCGAGCCGAAGGCGGTGGAAATCATATCGCTCATAACATCGCCGTCATAGTTTTTGCACGCCCATATAAAGCCGCCCGAGGAGCGGATGACTCTTGCAACGGCATCGTCGATGAGGGTGTAAAGATAGGTCAGACCCAGCTTCTCAAATTCTTCCTTGTATTCTGCTTCGTAGACTTCGGCAAAGATGTCACGGAAGCGTCCGTCATACTGCTTGGATATGGTGTCCTTTGCGGAAAACCAAAGGTCCTGACGGCTTGAAACGGCATAGCCGAAGCAGGAGCGTGCAAACGACCTTATGGAGCTGTCCTTGTTGAACATTCCCTGAAGAACGCCGCTGTCCTCAAAGTCGTATATCGTTTCACGCTCCACGCTGCCGTCAGCGGCTGTGAACACAAGCTCTGCCTTGCCTGCGCCATCAATCACACGGTCGGTCGCCTTGTATATATCGCCGAAAGCGTGGCGGGCAATAGTGATGGGCTTATCCCATGTGCGGACATAGGGCTTAATGCAGCTTACGGTAATCGGGCTACGGAAAACCGTGCCGTCAAGTACGGAACGGATGGTGCCGTTCGGACTTTTCCACATCTTTTTGAGCTTATATTCCTCCATGCGTGCCGCATTGGGGGTGATGGTTGCGCATTTTACGCCGACATGCCATTTCTTTATTGCCTCGGCAGCCTCGACAGTCACCTTATCGTCGGTCTCGTCACGGTGTACAAGACCGAGGTCGTAGTATTCGGTTTTGAGGTCGACAAAGGGGAGTATAAGCTCGTCCTTTATCATCTGCCAGAGGATTCTGGTCATCTCGTCGCCGTCCATCTCAACGATGGGGTTAAGCATTTTTATCTTTTCCATAATCAGCCCTCGCTTTTCGCAGCATACCAGTTCATCAGACAGCCACGCAGGAGAATCTCCCTGTCCTCAGCGGTCAGACCGAACATGTTGAGATGAATACTCTTGCATTCCTTGCTCTTGTCTGCGGGGATAATGGTTGCGTCAACGCCGTCGGCGCCGTCCTCGACCGCCTTGCGGATGTTCGGAATGTACAGCATATCGCCGACCTCGCAGTCAAACTCCGTTTCCGCATCAAGGGTGAAGGGGAGCATGCCCCAGTTGATGCAGTTTGAACGGTAGCGCTTTGTTGCGTACTCGTAGCAGATGTTTGCACTGCCGCCGAGAACACGCTGGCAGGAAGCCGCCTGCTCACGGGCAGAGCCGTCGCCGGGCTTGTTTGCAAACACGCAGGAGCCGAACTGAACGCTCTTTGCGTCAGCTCCGATGCGTGAAAGTGCTTCGGCAACATCGCGGCAACGATCTGCGACATTTTAGATGTCCCGTTCGAGACGGAAGGCAAGAGCTTTAAAAACGAAATTCTGTAAGGAGGCATTCACATGACAGAACTGGAACTGATTGCACTGGCAAAAGAGGCAAGGACCCACGCCTATATTCCGTACTCCGGCTTTGCAGTCGGTGCGGCCCTTCTGACAAAGGAAGGAAAGGTTTATCAGGGCTGCAACATCGAAAACGCATCCTTCGGACCGACCATCTGCGGCGAACGCA
>CALCTW010000042.1 GCA_937907055.1 uncultured Clostridia bacterium
CTCGTCGATATCGGTCCAAAAGCCGGACGTTATGGTGGTCATGTCGTTTATGCAGGTCCGACCGATCAAATCGGCAGTGTTCGCGATTCATTGACGGTTGATTATCTGCTCGGCAGAAAACAAATCGAGGTTCCGCAGTCGCGCCGCACGCCCGATAATGGCTGGATTAAGATTCGGAATGCGCGCCAGAACAACCTCAAAAATGTCGATGTCGATATTCCGCTCGGATGCGTCGTCTGCGTTACGGGCGTAAGCGGTTCCGGCAAATCGACGCTTGCCAAGCTGCTCAATGCGCTGTACGTGCCCTCCAAGGGGCGCGTTTTGGTCTGCGGCATGGACACGCAGGACGAGGACAAGCTGTGGGACATCCGCCAGCAGGCGGGCATGATCTTCCAGAACCCTGACAACCAGATCGTTGCCACGGTCGTGCGCGAGGACGTTGCCTTCGGCCTGGAGAACATGGGCGTTCCCCACGACGACATGGTTCGCCGCGTGGACGCCGCCCTCGAGACTGTTCACATGACCGACTACGCCCAGAGCGCCCCGCACATGCTCTCCGGCGGTCAGAAGCAGCGTGTCGCCATCGTGCGCGCCCTGTGCATGGATCCCGATGTCATGCTCTTTGACGAACCCACCAGCGCGCTGGATCCCGAAATGGTCGGCGAAGTGCTGGATGTTATGAAGGAACTGGCGATGGCCGGCATGACCATGGTGGTGGTCACACATGAGATGGGCTTTGCCCGTGAAGTGTCCAACCGCGTCTTCTTCCTGGATGACGGTGTTATCCGCGAGGAGGGCACTCCCACCGAGATCTTCGGCAATCCCAAGACCGAGCGCCTGCAGACCTTCCTGGCCAAGGTGCTTTGAGTCCTTAAACCCGGTACGGCAAGTGCCGGGTTTTGTATATCCCCCGATCGGATCAAGAAAGACGATTATGCGTTATGAGTAAGGAATTGACCCCCTGCCAGAAGGCAGAAAGAAGTATCATCACCACCTACCGCAAACAGCTGTGGACGCCGTTCATCCATGCCATCAAGGATTATCAGCTGATCCGGGAGGGCGACCGGATCGCGGTCTGCATCTCCGGCGGCAAGGACAGTATGCTGCTGGCCAAGCTCATGCAGGAACTGCAGCGCCGCAGCGATTTCCCTTTTCAGGTGGTCTATCTGGTGATGGATCCGGGCTATAATGCCCGGAATCGCGAGCGGATAGAGCAAAACGCCGCGCTGCTTCAGATCCCTGTCCATATTTTTGAGACAGATATCTTTTCCGTCGCCTCGGATCAGGAAAAGAACCCCTGCTACCTCTGCGCCCGCATGCGCCGGGGGCATCTGTACAGCAAGGCGCGGGAACTGGGCTGCAATAAGATCGCGCTGGGCCATCATTTCAGCGATGTCATCGAGACCACGGTGATGGGCATGTTCTGGGGCGCGCAGCTGCAGGCCATGCTGCCCAAATTGAAGTCTGTCAATTATCCGGGCATGGAACTGATCCGTCCGCTTTACATGGTGCATGAGGAGGATATCATCCGCTGGCGCAATTATAACGGGCTGGAGTTTTTACAGTGCGCCTGTAAGATGACCGAAACGGCTGCCCGGGACGAGGAAGCCTCCAAGCGTCGGGAGACCAAGAATCTCATCCGTCACCTTCGGGAGACCAATCCCGATATCGAAAAACGCATTTTCAGCGCCATCCATTCTGTCAATCTGGATACCTTTCCGGGTTACAAGACCGGGGGAGAGGAGCATTCCTTTCTGGAGCATTATGATGACGCGCCTTAAAGCCGTCTTTTTCCTTACGCCTTCCGCGCGCTTTGCCGCCGGAGGGCTTTTCTTTTTGTCTGATGTTTTACGGTTGTTTTTACGGCGGCTTTCATGCCCGCGTTTCTCTTTATGTGATGAATAATTATAAAATATTAATGTATAATATGCATTGTTTATTTACTGTACGCGCCTGAAAGGGGTTGACAAGCGTAACTTTATGCATATAATAGAAGAATGATGCCCGGGAGGGAACGCGGCATCCGAATTATGATCCGGGAGAGTGTATTATGCTGAAGAACCGTCATTTCCTTACCCTGCTCGATTTTACCCCCGATGAGATCCGTGAGTTCCTCGCCCTCGCGAAGGAATTGAAATATAAGAAAAAGAACGGCATTCCGCACCGTATGTGCGAAGGCAAGAATGTCGCGCTCATTTTTGAAAAAACATCCACCCGCACCCGCTGCGCCTTTGAGGTCGCCGCGGCGGATCTGGGCATGCATCCCGTCTATCTCGATCCCAAGTCCAGCCAGATCGGCAAGAAGGAGTCCATCGCGGATACCGCCCGTGTGCTGGGCCGCATGTTTGACGGCATCGAGTACCGCGGCTTCGGTCAGGAGATCGTGGAAGCGCTGGCCAAGTATGCCGGTGTCCCTGTCTGGAACGGCCTTACCAACGAATATCATCCTACGCAGATCCTGGCGGATATGCTGACAGTCGAAGAGCATTTCGGCTCTCTTGAGGGCATCAAGTTCGTCTATATGGGCGATGCCCGCTACAACATGGGCAATTCTCTCATGATCGGCTGCGCCAAGCTGGGCATGCATTTCGTTGCCTGCTCTCCCAAAAAGTATTTCCCCAACGCGGAACTGATCGCCAAGTGCGAAGCCATCGCGAAGGAGACCGGCGCCACACTCGAATTCAATGAGGATCCGGCCGATGCCGTCAAGGGCGCGCATGTTATCTATACCGATGTGTGGGTCTCCATGGGTGAGCCGGATGAGATCTGGGCGGAGCGTATCCACGATCTCAAGCCCTATCAGGTCAATCAGCAGCTGATGACCATCGCCGGCCCCCAGTGCCGCTTCATGCACTGCCTCCCCGCCTTCCACGATCTGGGCACTCAGGTCGGCCGTGAGGTGAACGAGAAGTTCGGCATGTCCGCGCTGGAGGTGACGGATGAAGTGTTCGAGGGTGAACAGTCCATCGTCTTCGATGAGGCGGAGAATCGTCTGCATACCATCAAGGCCGTCATGGCCGCCACATTGGCATAAATATCCTTTACACCGCACTGCGTCAACGGTGCGGTGTTTCTTAAGAAGATACGGTTGCCGGCCGGCAGCCTTATCGATAGATCAGGAAGACCACGAAAAAGTCAGGAAGGTTAGTTATGAAAAAAGGGTATCTTGTACTCAGTAACGGACTGGTTTTTGAGGGAGAGAGGATCGGCGCCGAACAGGCGGCGATCGGTGAACTGGTCTTCACCACCGGTATGGTCGGCTATCTGGAAACGCTGACCGATCCGAGCTACGCGGGGCAGATCGTCATGCAGACATTCCCGCTGATCGGAAATTACGGCGTGATCGAGCCCGATTTTGAAGGCAAGCCCGCGCTGAAGGGCTATGTCGTGCGCGAACTGTGCGACACTCCTTCCAATTTCCGCTCGGAATATGAGCTTGACCGCTATCTTAAGGAACAGGGCATCCCGGGCCTTTGCAATGTGGATACCCGTCAGATCACCCGCATCATCCGCGAGGAGGGCGTGATGAATGCTGTGATCTGTGATGAGATCCCCGAAGATCTGACCGCTGTGAAGGAATTTGCCGTGAAGGGCGTTGTGAAGGCCGTCAGCTGCGCCGAAAAGCATGTAATTCCTGCCGCGGGTGAGAAAAAATACAATGTCACGCTGATCGATTACGGCGCCAAGAACAATATCCCCGGCTGTCTCAGCCACCGCGGCTGCGAGGTGACCGTGGTGCCCCAGTCCACGACGGCGGAGGAGATCCTCGCCGCTCATCCGGACGGCATCATGCTTTCCAACGGCCCCGGCGATCCGGCTGAAAATACCTTCTGCATCGAGCAGATCCGCAAACTGATCGGCAAGGTGCCGGTATTCGGCATCTGCCTTGGCCATCAGCTGACCGCGCTGGCCATGGGCGGCAGGACCATCAAGCTCAAGTACGGTCACCGCGGCGCCAATCAGCCGGTAAAGGAATGCAAGGGCGTACGCACCTTCATCACCTCTCAGAATCACGGCTACGCCGTTGTGGCGGAAAGCCTGAACGGTGTGGGTGAGCAGCTTTACATCAACGCCAATGATCAAAGCTGCGAGGGCATGGAATATCCGGGCAAGCGCTGCTTCACCGTGCAGTTCCACCCCGAAGCCTGCGCGGGCCCGCAGGATACCGAGTTTTTATTTGACCGCTTTATTGCCATGATGGGAGGTGCCGGGAATGCCTAAGGATCAATCGATTCGCAAAGTTCTGGTCATCGGCAGCGGCCCGATCGTCATCGGTCAGGCGGCTGAGTTCGACTATGCCGGCGCGCAGGCGTGCCGCGTGCTGCGTGATGAGGGCATCAATGTTGTCCTTGTCAATTCCAACCCTGCCACCATCATGACCGATAAGCATCTGGCGGATGAGATCTATTTAGAGCCGCTCAATGCCGAAACGGTCGCCCGTATCATCGAAAAAGAACGCCCGGACAGCCTTCTGGCCGGTCTCGGCGGTCAGACGGGCCTCACCATCGCCATGCAGCTGAGCAAGATGGGCGTGCTGGACAAGTACGGCGTGCGTCTGCTGGGCAGCGATGTGGCCGCCATCGAAAAAGCAGAAGACCGCGAGCTGTTCCGTGACACCATGAAGTCCATCGGTCAGCCCTGCGTGCCCAGCGAGATCGCCGAGGATATGGAGACCGCGCTGCGCGCCGCGAAGGAGATCGGATATCCCGTCATCGTGCGTCCGGCCTTCACGCTGGGCGGTTCCGGCGGCGGTATTGCCGAAAATGAAGACGAAATGAAGATCATTGCCAAGACCGGCCTTGATCTTTCTCCCATTACGCAGATCCTCGTTGAAAAGTGCATCTCCGGCTGGAAGGAGATCGAGTTTGAGACCATGCGCGACGGTGTGGGCAATGTCATCGCCGTCTGCTCCATGGAAAATTTCGATCCCGTGGGTATCCACACGGGCGATTCCATCGTCACCGCCCCCGCGCTGACCCTTTCCAACAAGGAATATCAGATGCTGCGTACTGCCTCGCTGGATATGATCAGCGCGCTGGGCATCGTGGGCGGCTGCAACTGCCAGTTTGCCCTCAATCCTGATAGTTTTGAATACGCTGTTATCGAGGTCAACCCCCGTGTCAGCCGTTCTTCCGCGCTGGCTTCCAAGGCCACCGGTTATCCCATCGCCAAGATCACCACGCGCATCGCCCTCGGCTATACGCTGGATGAGATCCGCAACGATATCACGGGCAAGACCTGCGCCTGCTTTGAGCCCACGCTGGATTATGTGGTGTGCAAGTTCCCCAAGTGGCCGTTTGAAAAGTTCTTCGGCTCCTCCCGCAAGCTGGGCACGCAGATGAAGGCGACCGGCGAAGTCATGGCCATCGGCCAGAGCTTCGAGTGCGCCCTGATGAAGGCCGTGCGCGGCGCGGAGATCTCGCTGGACACCCTGAACGCCAAGCCTGTCAGCGATCTTTCTCTGGAGGAGCGGCTGCACATTCCGGATGACCGCCGCCTGTTCACGGTGTTTGAGGCCATCAAGGCGGGCGTCACGCTGGAGCATATCCATGATGTCACGAAGATCGACCTGTGGTATCTTGCCAAGTTAAAGAACCTGGCGGATTTTGAAGCCCGTCTGGCCGCGGAGCCCATGACGGATGAACTGTATAAGCAGGCCAAGAAGCTGGGCTATCCCGACAAGGCCATCGCGAGGCTGGCGGATGTGGCGGAATCCACCCTGCCCGGCTGCGAATTCAGCTATAAGATGGTCGATACCTGCGGCGCTGAGTTCGATGCCGAGACCCCGTATTTCTATTCCTCCACCGATGAGTGGTGTGAGAGCCGTCATCTGCCGCGCAGCGGCAAGCCGGTCGTCATGGTTCTGGGCAGCGGCCCCATCCGCATCGGTCAGGGTATCGAGTTCGATTACTCCTCCGTTCACTGCGTGTGGACCCTGCGGGAAATGGGCTATGATGTCGTGATCGTGAACAACAACCCCGAGACCGTTTCCACCGACTATGATACGGCGGACCGCCTGTATTTTGAGCCGCTCTCTCCCGAGGATGTCATGAACATCATCAAGGTGGAAAAGCCCATCGGCGTTGTGGTGGCCTTCGGCGGACAGACCGCCATCAAGCTCACCCAGTTCCTCGATCAGAACGGCATCCGCATTCTGGGCACCAGCGCGGAATCCATCGATGTGGCGGAGGACCGCTCCCGCTTCGATGCCCTGCTTGAAAACTACGGCATTTCCCGTCCCAAGGGCTCCAGCGTGACCACCATGGAGGAAGCGCTGTCGGCGGCGGAGCGTCTGGGCTATCCCGTGCTGCTGCGTCCGTCCTATGTCATCGGCGGTCAGAACATGACCATCAGCCGCAATCCTCAGATGACGGAGGATTATATGCGCCGCATTCTGGCGGGCGGTATCGAGAACCCCGTTCTGGTGGATAAGTACATGTCTGGTATCGAACTGGAGGTGGATGTTATCTCCGACGGCAAGGATGTGCTCATCCCCGGTATTATGGAGCATATCGAGCGCGCCGGTGTGCACAGCGGAGACTCTATCGCCGTTTATCCTCCCTACAACCTCAACGATAAATTCCTGAACAAGATCTGTGACCGCAGCGAGAAGCTTGCGCTCGCGCTGGGTACGCAGGGCCTTGTCAATATCCAGTACCTCATCTACGATGACGAGCTTTATGTCATCGAGGTCAATCCCCGCGCCTCCCGTACCGTGCCGTACATCAGCAAGGTGACGGGTGTGCCCATGGTGGATCTGGCCAGCAAGGTGATGCTGGGCAGCAGCCTGACCGAACTGGGCTACGGAACCGGGCTTTACCGCACGCCGCCGTACTGCGCGGTCAAGGTGCCTGTCTTCAGCTTTGAAAAGCTGAACGATGTCAACTCCATTCTGGGCCCGGAAATGAAATCCACGGGCGAGGTGCTGGGTCTGGGCAAGAGCATGGCGGAAGCCCTGTTCAAGGGCCTGACGGCAGCCGGTTTCTCTGTCGAGCGTATCCAGCACGGCAAGAACGGCATCTTCCTCAGCGTGGATGAGAACGATTATCAGGAAGTGGTCTCGCTGGGCAAGCGCTTCCACGATCTGGGCATCCGCCTGTATGCCACCACCGGCACGGCGAAGTCCATCGCTTCTCTGGGGATCGATGTGATCGATGTGCCCAACCTGACCAAGAATAATACCATTCTGGAGCTCATGGAGCAGGGCAAGATCAACTACATCATCTACACCGGCGCTGTGCAGGACCGCACGGTGGGCGACTTCCGCAAGCTCCATCAGCGCGCCATGCAGCTGTCCATCCCGTGCCTCACCTCGCTGGATACGGCCTCCGCGCTGGCGGATATCATTGAAAGCCGCTTCACCATCGAGAATACCGAGCTGGTGGATATCAATGCCATGCGTCCCTGGCGGCAGAAGATCCACTTCGCCAAGATGCATTCCTGCGGTAACGATTATATCTTCATCGAGAACTTCGACGGCAAGATCACCTGCCCCGAATCCCTGTGTGTCAGCCTGTGCGCGCAGCATTACGGCATCGGCGGCGACGGGATCGTGCTGATCGAAAAGAGCAGTGTGGCGGATTGCCGTATGCGCTCCTTCAACAAGGACGGCAGCGAAGGCAAGATGGCCGGCAATAACCTGCGCTGCGTGGGCAAATATCTGTACGATAAGGGCTATGTGCGCAGCGAATACCTCTCCATCGAGACCGCCAGCGGTGTCCACCGCATCCGCCTGTTCCTGAGGGACGGCAAGGTGAGCAGCGTGGCTGTCGATATGGGCAAGGCTACGCTGAGCGCCGCGGCGCTTCCGGCGGATGTGCCGTTTGAATCCCTGGTGGATTATCCCCTGAATGTGGCCGGTCAGGAATGGCCTGTGACCTGCGTGGGTGTGGGCAACCCGCACTGCGTGGTCTTCTGCGATGCTATCGATGGTCTGGATCTGCAGCAGATCGGACCGCAGTTTGAATACGCGCCGGTCTTCCCGCAGCGCATCAACACCGAATTCGTGCGTGTCATCAACCGCACCTCCCTGCGTATGCGCGTATGGGAACGCGGAAACGGCGAAACGCTGGCCTGCGGCCCCGGTGCCTGCGCGGCGGTCGTGGCCGCCACGGTGAAGGGCTATGTGGAAAAGGGCCGCGATATCACGGTCAGGCTGCTGGGCGGCGATCTGACTGTAAACTACACCGATGAACGCGTCATGCTGACCGGCAGCGCCGTCATGGTGTTTGAAGGCGAATTTGAATACTGATCCCCGTTTTTTTCAGGGCATGCTTTCCCATGCGGAAGGCATGCCTTTTTGTGTGCTGTTCCCGTGTTTTCAGCGCGCGGGAGGAAGATGATCGGTTTATGCGATTATTGTGTATGTTTATTCTGTGTTTATCCCTTGAAATCACTTGAAGGTTAACATAAAATGACTTTGTATGCTTTTTTGAGATCAAGCCCTCGCGGAGGGCTTAAACGCGACGTTTTTGGGGAGAAACGCCGTTGAAAGGAAAAATATGAAGCTGATACTCCGGTATATGAAACAGGTGAAATGGCGCATCCTGTTTGGGATGTTCATCAAATTCCTGGGAACGATGACCGAACTGATGGTGCCGTATGTGATGGAGCACCTGATCGATAACGTGGCGCCGAACAAGGAAATGGGGGCCATTCTGCTGTGGGGCGCCATCATGCTGCTGCTGGTGTTTGTTACGCGTGTGCTGAATGTGACGGCCAACCGCCGCGCTGTGCGCACCGCGCAGCACTGTACCTATGATCTGCGGCAGGAGCTTTTCTTCCGCACCCTGTGCCTTTCCGGCAATCAGGTGGATCAGATCGGCCTGCCCTCGCTGATCTCCCGCATGACCAGTGACAGCTATAATGTGCAGAATTTTATCCGCATGTTCCAGACCATGGGCATCCGCGGCCCCATCATCCTGCTGGGCGGCATCTGTGTAACGCTCACCATGGATGTAGGTCTGGCGGCCATCCTGTGCATCCTCGCGCCCATCATGATCGTGCTGGTCTCCTGGATCAGCATGAAGGGCGTGCCTTTGTATAACAAGGTGCAGCAACGCATGGATGAGATCGTGCGCGTGATGCGCGAAGGTATCACAGGCATCCGCGTGGTGAAGGCGCTGTCCAAGGAACAGCACGAGAAGGATCGCTTTGCCGCCGCCAATGACGAAATGACACGGCAGGATCGCCGCGCCGGGATCGTAATGGCGCTGCCGGGCCCCCTGCTGACCATGGCGCTCAATATCGGTCTGGTCATCGTTGTGGTGGTGGGCGCGAACCGCGTCAACGCCGGTCTGACCAAGCCGGGCGTGATCCTGGCGTTTCTCACCTATTTCAATATGATCCTGAACGGCGTGATGGGCGTGACGAGGATCTTCCTGCAGATGAGCAAGGCCAACGCCAGCGCGAACCGTATCGATGAAGTGCTGCAGTGCGGCGAGGATCTGCCGGTGCTGCCGGAAGCGGAAGGCGAAAAGCCCGCGCGGGAGGGCATGATCGTGTTTGATCATGTGTCCTTTGCCTACGGCGCGGCGGAGCAGCCTGTGAATGAAGAGCGCCGCATGGCGGTGCGGGATATCACCCTGAGCGTGCAAAAGGGCGGGTCGCTGGGCATCATCGGGGCCACCGGCAGCGGCAAGACCACGCTGATCAATCTGCTGATGCGCTTTTATGATGTGACGAGCGGACACATTTATGTGAACGGAAAGGATATCCGTACATATGACCGCAACGAACTGAGACGGATGTTCGGCGTGGTGTTCCAGAATGACATGATCTTTGCCGATACGCTGGAGGAGAATATCGCCTTTGGCCGCACGGCGGATCCGGAGGAGATGCGGCGCGCGCTGCGTGACGCGCAGGCGGCTTTCGTGGATGAATATGAAGATGGTCTGCAGCATGAGGCGGCCATCCGCGGCAGCAATTTCTCCGGCGGTCAGCGGCAGCGTCTGCTGATCAGCCGCGCGCTGGCCAAGAAGCCTTAGATTCTCATCCTGGACGATGCCTCTTCCGCGCTGGATTACCGCACCGACGCGCAGCTGCGCCATGCCGTGCGCGAGCATTATGCTGACAGCACCACGGTGATCATCGCGCAGCGCGTGAGCAGCATCATGAGCCTGGATCATATCCTGTACCTTGAAAGCGGATCGGTCGCCGGCTACGGCACGCATGAGGAATTGCTGCGCACCTGTCCGGCATACCGCGCCATCTATGAGGCGCAGATGGGGGAGGGCGCGTGATATGGCAGGATTGACATTCTCTCAGAAGCCGCACAATACAAAAGGCACCCTCCGCCGCCTGCTCTCGTATCTGGGGCAGTATAAGCTCATGATCGCGGCGGTGCTCATTCTTTCCGTGATCGGCAATATCCTTTCCCTGATCGGCCCCGGCATGGCGGGCAATGCCATCAACGAGGCGGCGGCCGGTGAGGGACAGGTAAACTTTGAACGCGTGGGCTATTACGCCGTGCGTATGTTCATCTGCTATCTGTTCTCCTCGCTCATCACCATTGCCATCCATGTGCTCATGATGTATGTTTCGCGCTGGATCGGGCGCAAGATGCGCAAGGATGTCTTTGAAAAACTGATGCGCATGAAGGTGGGCTATTTCGATCGTCATCAGGCCGGTGATATCATCTCCCGTGTGTCGTATGATATCGATGTCATCACCACCTGTGTTTCCACCGATCTTGTACAGATCGTGACCAGCGTGGTCACGGTGCTGGGCTCCTTTGTGATGATGATGATCATCTCCCTGCCCATGAGCGCTGTGGTCACCGTCACCATTCCGGTATCCATTCTGTACACCGTCTATATGCGAAAGAAGACCCGTCCGCTCTACTCCCGCCGCTCTAAGAATTACGGTATCATGAACGGCTTTGTGGAAGAGATGTTCGCCGGGCAGAAGACCATTCAGGCCTACGCCAATGAGGACCGCACCAATGACCGCTTCCGCACGGTGAACGGCAACGCCGCCGAGGCCTACGGCAATGCCGAGCATTACGGCGCTTCCATCGGCCCTACCAATACCGCCATCAATAACCTGACCCTGGCCATCATCGCCACGCTGGGCAGCATTCTGTATATGCTGTATGAAGGCGTTACGCTGGGCACCATTTCGTCCTTCGTGCTGTACTCCCGCAAGTTCGCGGGCCCGATCAATGAGATCGCCAACGTGATGAACGAGATCTTCTCCGCCATTTCCGCGGCGGAGCGTGTGTTTGAACTGCTGGATGAGGAAGAGGAACCCGCGGATGTGCCCGGCGCGCTGCTGCTGAGCGCTGTGCGCGGCGATGTGGAGATCGATCATGTCTCCTTCGGTTATGATCCCGGACGCATTATCCTGCATGATCTTTCCCTGAACGCGCCCTCCGGCCGCCTGATCGCCATCGTGGGGCCGACAGGCGCGGGCAAGACCACCATCATCAATCTGCTGATGCGCTTCTATGACCCGGCTTCGGGCGTGATCCGCGTGGACGGGCATCCCATCTGTGAATGCACGCTCGGCAGCCTGCGCGGCGCGTATGCCATGGTGCTGCAGGAGACCTGGGTGTTCCATGGCACCATCTTTGAAAACATCGCCTACGGCCGTGAAAACGCGACGATGGAGGAAGTGGTGGCTGCCGCCAAAGCCGCGCGCATCCATCACTTCATCATGACGCTGCCGGACGGCTATGAGACGGTGATCAACGAAGAGGGCACCAACATCTCCAAGGGTCAGAAGCAGCTGCTCACCATCGCGCGGGCCATGCTGTATGACTGCCGCATGCTCATTCTGGATGAAGCCACCTCCAATGTGGATACGGGCACGGAAAAGGAAGTGCAGTCCGCCATGCGTGAGCTGATGAAGGGGAAGACCTGCTTCGTGATCGCGCACCGCCTGTCTACCATCCGCAATGCCGATCACATCCTCGTGCTGGAGCACGGCGATGTGGTGGAGTCCGGCACGCATGCCGAGCTGATGGCGAAGCAGGGCGCGTACCGCAGGCTGTATTCCGCGCAGTTTGAGTGATACTCATCTCAGATCAAAAACGCCCGTCCTGCTCGTCTCTTTTCCGCCCCGGCTGTGCTTCAATGCGGTCAACGCAGCGCTGCTGCGCCTCCCTCCATTCAGCTTTGCCGGAACAAAAAACAGATGTCGCATTTCCGGGCGTTTTGATTTGTTCTTCGTATCGTTGGGGGCACGAAATGGTGCGGGCCGGGTTGTTTTCTCTTTGTCAATAATAGAAAATTGTCGCTTCTTATCTATAAGCAGGTAAAAACAGTATGCGAATACAATACGATTTATACGTATGGTCAGAAGCGGAAAAAAGGATGGAGTGAGCAATTCCGACAGCTTGTTAAGGACATAGGCGAATAAAAACAGGGGTCTGTTATGCGTTGCTTCGCTGTAGGCGCAATGCATAGCAGACCCTTTGACATAAAAAAACAAAGAGAAGCGGAAGTGTTTGAGCATCGTGTCAAAGATCACATCGCAGTAAGCAAAATAATCATTTTTGAACGCTTTGCTGACAGGAAAACACCGGCAGACGCTGTGGCAGCATAGCCGGCAGATTGAAAATATGCGTTGTGTTTTATAGGGTATAGAAATGGGGGTTACAGAGTAACGTTTTGAAAGAGGCGCTGAGTCAGTTATTGTTACTCTTTAACCGGCCACAGCAGCGGTAGGGCGAAGTACAGATCCTCCCAGATGGCCTCGTAGCAATGGTACGCGCCTTCGTGCACAGAGAAGCGCAGATTGCCTTCCGCGCCGGGATCGCTGATGAAGGTCTCGGTCCGCTTCGCCAGCGCGAGCATCTGCGGCTTCAGATTCGGATAGGCGATATCGTTGGAGCCGGTCATGGCGCAGATGAAGAATTCGGGCGTGCCCTGCGCCTGAACGGCCTTTGTGATCGCGTCCGCGGTGCCCTCCGGATCGGTACCGCCGCCCAGACGGCCTTTCACCCAGCTGTCACCGCTCATGGGCAGGAAAACGGAGAAGCAGTTCAGGCAATGCATGAACACCTCCCATGTGGTCACCGAGCCCATGGAGAAGCCGCCGAACGCGCGGCGCGCGCGGGAAGCCTGAAAGCCTTCCCGGTCTGCTGTTCCGGCATAGGTGGAAAAACGGCTTTCCACCGCGGGCATCAGATAGCGGATCAGCTCGTCCGGCACATCTCTGACCAGCTCGCCCGAATGCTCCGGCGAGGTATCGGTATCGTCCGCCGGGTAGAAGGTGGGGGTGACTACGAGGATCGGCTGCAGCTTCTTTTCCATGATCAGGTGATCCAGCAGCCGCCGGAAGATGCCGTCGGGATCGCCCAGACAGGTGTGATAATTTCCGCCGCCGCCGTGCATCATATAAAAGATATCATACGGCCGCGCGGCGTCATAGCCGAAGGGTGTGTAGACAAGGGCATCCTTGCCTGTGTCGTCCCCGATGCGGTAGGTGATATGATGAAGCGTTCCGCGTTCTTCTGCTTCTGTTTCATAAGCCTTCGGGAGAGGCTGAATGCGCGGATCCGGATCGAACAGACCGGGAGTGAGTAAGCCATACTGCATAAGGGGCCTCCTGTGTTGATATTGATCGGAAAAGGCACACAGACGATCGCCTGTGTTCTTTCGCGTTTGCCGTTCGCTGTGATTGATTATAGCACGGCATCTTTCAGCAGACAAGCAGAGGGACAGCAGAAAGAGAACAAACCGCGAAAACGCGTCTCCGCCGATAATATCTCATGGTAGATGGGATCCTGAAAATGGTCAGACAGGCTCAGGAAAAAGCGGTTCCGATGCGCTGACATGGTCCGATCGTCCGTTTGAAAAGTGTGTGAACACAACAAAAAAACTTACCTTTTCGGTAAACTTCTTTGCAGGAACGCTGTTCCTGATCTGTGTTGGGGAACAAGCGTTCCTCTCATTAACATGTTGTCATGGATATTCAGCCATTCCTGATCCTGTCAATGAACAGCCTTGCTGCCTTTGAAAAATACGCGTACTTTTTGGTCACGATAAATGCTTCGAGCTTTACTTCCGTATCAAGCGGAATGAAGCGTAAGTTACGTCCCTCTGTATTCACCAGATCAGCCAGCGTGAAGGCATACCCCAGCCCCTGTTCGACCATGTAGGTTGCGTTGGTGATCAGGTTGTAGCTGCCAATGGCATGGAGCATACTCAGATCAACGCCGCCAAGGTCGTGTGTACCGCCCGCAATCTGCGCCGGAACCAGGATCGGCAGATCTGCCATTTCATGAAGGGAAATGGCCGTCCGTTCCGCAAGAGAACAATCACCGGGAACAAGCAGACCAAATCGATCGTGCCTGCCGAGATCTATGTAGTCATATTTTTCATGAAAGAAGGGGCCAAGCAGCAGACCGGCATCCAGCAAGCCTTTGTCCAACCGCTCCAGCACGGCCTCCGCATCACCGCTGTAGATATGGAAACGAACGCCGGGATGCTCCTTCTGAATATCCCGCAGCACTGCGCTGATCCTGGCCATGATGTGTGTCTCGCCGCAGCCCAGATAGATGTCCCCTGTGATACTGCCTGTATCAGACGTGAATTCCGACTCGATCTTGTTTGTCAGGTCGACCAATTCCTGCGCCCGCGCACGAAACAGCACGCCGTCTTCTGTCAGCAGCGTGCTTTTATTGGTGCGCTTGAACAGTTTGATGCCCAGCTGCTTTTCCAGCGCGGCGATCTGTGCAGAAAGAGCAGGCTGCGAAACATGCAGCTCTGCCGCCGCCTTGGTCATGTTCTGTTCTCTGGCAACCACCAGGAAGTATTCTACCAGACGTCCATCCAACATCGAATCTACCTCCCTCTGCATGTATTATAGCAAATGCGCCATGTTTTGCAATAAGAAATCCTGATTGCAGCAATCAGAACTGTGTATTTTACAGATAACAGAAAATCGCTTACACTATAACCGGAAAGGATGATGCAGGATGGAACAAAGCATGGAGCAGCGGCTGCGCTGTTATTTGAAAGACTGCGGCTGTTCTGCAGAGCAGGCTGCCGAATATCTGAAGATGGCTGCATCCGGCAATGCGCGGGATCAGCTGATCTTTATGAAGCGACAGCGGAATATGGTCATGGACCGGCTGCATACTGCTGCAAGACAGGTGGACTGCATCGATTATGTGATACGCGAACTGGAACAGGAGGTCAATCATCATGGCTGACAAGATCATTCAGACCGCAGGTCGGGCTCAGCTCGGCGACTTTGCACCGGAGTTTGCCCATTTTAATGACGACGTTCTCTTTGGTGAGAACTGGAACAACAGAGATATCGACCTGAAAACCCGCTGCATCATTACCGTTGTGGCCCTGATGTCATCAGGCATTACGGATTCATCGCTGACCTATCACCTGCAAAACGCCAAAGCTAACGGCGTGACCAAAGCTGAGATCGCGGCGATCGTGACGCATGTGGCGTTCTATGCCGGATGGCCCAAGGCATGGGCTGTGTTCCGGCTTGCAAAAGAAGTATGGAACGAGGAGGAATGAACATGATTTATCGTCAATTCCAGGATCTTTCCCTGTCCGGTCTGGGTCTGGGCATGATGCGTCTGCCCGTGGTGGACGGCAACGACAATGTGGTGGATGAGCCTGCTGCCGCGGAGATGATCGACTATGCCTATACCCACGGCGTCAATTACTTCGATACCGCATGGGGCTATCACAACGGCAATTCTGAGCTGACCGCGGGCAAGTTCCTGAGCCGTTATCCCCGCGAAAGCTATTATCTGGCGTCCAAGTTTCCGGGCTACGACAACAGCAACATGCCCAAGGTTCGTGAGATCTTTGAAAAGCAGCTGGAGAAATGCCGGACACCGTATTTTGATTTCTATCTGTTCCACAATGTGTATGAGGGCAACATCGACGACTATCTGAATCCTGAATTCGGCATTCTCGACTACCTGCTGGAGCAGAAGAAAAATGGCCGCATTAAGCACCTGGGCTTCTCTGCACACGGCAGTGTTGCCGTCATCAAGCGTTTTCTGGCGGCCTACGGCGAGCATATGGAATTCTGCCAGCTGCAGGTGAACTACATGGACTGGCATTTCCAGGAGGCCGAAGCCAAGGTGAAGCTGATGCAGGAGGCAGGCATTCCTGTGTGGATCATGGAGCCTCTGCGCGGCGGCAAGCTGGCCAAAGCCTCTGCTGAGAAAGAGACTGCTTTGCGCGCAATGCGTCCCGATGAAACGATCCCGGCCTGGGCATTCCGTTTTCTGCAGAGCATTCCCGGTGTCACCGTGGTGCTGTCCGGTATGAGCAACATGGCGCAGCTGAAAGCCAACATTGATACCTGGACGGTTGATGCCCCGCTGACCGAAACGGAGTTTGGTACGCTGGTCGCCCTCGCGGATGAGGAGACCAAGCGCGGCGGTTTGCCTTGCACTGCCTGCCATTACTGCACCGCCCATTGTCCCATGGAACTGCCGATCCCGGAGCTGATCGCCCTGTACAACGAACATAAGATCACCGGCGGCGGCTTCATCGCCCCTATGGCCGTTGGCAGCATGCCTGAAAACAAGCGCCCCGCGAACTGCATCGGCTGCCGCAGCTGTGAGCAGGTCTGCCCGCAGCAGATCAGGATCTCCGGGATGATGAAGGACTTTACCGGCATGATCGGTATGTAAAAGGAGCCTGACGATGAAAAAGCTGCTTGTTCTTCTCGCCCTGATGCTGATGATCGCTGCTCCTGCCTGCGCGGAAAGCCGGATCCTGGTGGCATGCTTCTCGGTCACGGGCAATACAGCACCGATCGCGCAGATGGCTGCGGAAGTGCTGAACGCTGATTACTATGAGATCGTACCGGAAATACCTTACACGGACGCGGATATACAGTATACCAACAGTGCCTGCCGCGCGAACCGTGAGCAGGAGGACAATGCCTGCCGTCCTGCCATCGCCGGCGAAGCACTTGATATGAGCGGTTATGACACCGTGCTGATCGCTTATCCTATCTGGTGGGGTGAAGAGCCGCGCGTCATCGATACATTCATGGAGACATACGACCTTTCAGGCAAAACGCTGGCAACCTTCTGCACCTCCGGCAGCAGCGGCATTGGCACAGCCGAACGGAATCTTCAGGCGCTTGCGCCGGAAGGTCATTGGCTGGGCGCGAAACGCTTTCAGGTCGGTGCGGATCGCGTAACTGTTCGGTCCTGGCTGAACGAGATCGGGATTGAGCCCGATGAACAGAAGGAGGAAACCGTCATGATGAAGCTGGAGATCGGCGGTACAGTTTTGTATGCGGAGTTTGCCGACACTGACGCTGCCCGCGCGCTGCAGGAAAAGCTCATGCAGAGCAGCGTGACCATCGATGTGAGCAATTACGGCGGCTGGGAAAAGGTTGGTGATCTGCCCTGGTCGCTGCCTGCCGGCGATGAACAGCTGACAGCGCAGCCCGGAGACATCATGCTGTATGTCGGGCATTCCATCGTGCTGTTCTACGGCAATAACAGCTGGGCTTATACCCGTTTGGGACAAATTGCAGACTGTGATGCAAACGAACTTCGTGAGATCCTGGGCGGAAATGAAAGCCGGCTGACCCTGTCTCTTGCAGAATGATCGATTTGATACAAGTCAGAAAGTGAGAAATCAGCATGGCCATCACCGTAAACATCTACTATACAGGAGAAGGAACAAACGCCAGGAAGTTTGCTGAAGAGATGGTATCCAGCGGCACGGTCGAGAAAATCAGAGCTGAGGCAGGCAATCTCCGCTATGAATACTTCTTTCCGATGGACGATCAGCGTACCGTTTTGCTGATCGACAGTTGGGAGAATCAGGCCGCTATTGATGTACATCATCAGTCACCTATGATGAATACCATCATAAGCCTGCGTGAAAAGTATGATCTGCACATGAAAGTTGAGCGGTATATTACGGATGAAGACGGTGTGCCGACAAGTGACAAGGCTTTTGTCAGGTCATAATACAGTCTCGGTTGTTGAGAAATATATCCTTCCTAAGCTTACAAAGAGATATTTCGCTTTCTATTGAAATGCAAAACCAGCCTCCAACATCATCGCTCACCTGCAAATGAAGCAGGTAACGAAAATGAAGGAGGCTGGTTCGTTTTTCTCAAATAGCTTGATATCTCAAATGGAGATTATTCACCGGCGCGGATGTTCTTGACCGTCTTTTGCTCAATGGTCAGATGCTCATAGATGCGTTCGCCGCCATTGCCGGTGGGCGCCTGCGCCAGCATGCCAACCTTGATGGCCTTGCAGGAGGGCATCAGGAAGTAACGTGTCATATGGAAATGCTCGCCGTCCTTGGAATAGTGGAAGGAGAAGGCACGGCCAACGCGGCATACACGCAGCCAAAGGTAGTCCTGACCTTCAATGTCGCAGCCATTGGCGTCGTCAGATTCGCCATTCTTGGTCACCACGCTGACGGCGGCATGGGTACCGAAATCGGTCAGTTCAAAGCAGCACTTGGCCCAATTGGTCATGTCCTGCATGATCATGATGGATGCGGAGTCATAGGTCTCACGGAACGCGTGGGATACCTTCACCTGCAGAACAAAGTCGCCCTCGATCTCCGTGTGATAGTAAGGTGCGTTGCACAGAGATTCGGGCAGGATACCTTCCTCGCTGCTGGTCTCGCCACCGCAGAAGAAGTCCGTCAGCGCAGGGGCAGTCATGATGATCTTGTCATCTTCAAAACGAACCTCACCCTGGTTGATCCACTGGAAATTGTCAAAGCAAACCATATTATGCCTCCTGTTTTTCAGATGCGTTGATGTACACCTTGCCTTCCGGCAAGTATGTGATATAATAATACAGCATAACCAACAGAAGTGCATCCGATTATATCACCATTTTATATGACGATGTCACCAAAGGAGCAATATGGCTGTATCAAAATGTGTTTCCCTGTCTGCCGAGAACCATCTTGCAGCAAATGATCCCGGTTTGAGTTTCCGGATTGATGAAACCGGCTGCAACAGTACGCCGGATTTTCCTGTTGCGGTATACCTCGATAACGTGACAACAGACTATGTCAACTGGCACTGGCATGATGAGATCGAGGTGGGTTTCATTGTGGAAGGTTCAGTCGTAGTCGGCAGCGGAACAAGTAAAGCGACACTGACAAGCGGAGATGTATTCTTTGTCAATTCCGGCGTACTGCACGCCATGTACAACGCCTCAGCTCCAGAAAGTGCGATCTTCAAATCCATCACATTCAACGGGTCTGTCGTCGGCGGAGAGCAGAACAGTATCTATTGGCAGAAATACCTGAAGCCTATTCTCAACGCCGCACATTTCAGAAGCCTGGTATTGCCAGCGGGCAGCGAGCACCATGCCGCTGTCATACCCCTGTTGTCTGAGATTTGGGAACTGGTAGCGCAGGAACCTGAACACTACGAGATCCTTGTTCGCAATGGCCTTTCCAATTTGGTTTGCATTTTGCTCCAGATTCAGAAGGAAGCAAGTGATGATCCATCGCAAAGCGCGTATAGCCTCCGACTGGAAAGACGCCTGCATCAAATGTTGGATCATATTCATGTCCACTATGGCGAACACATCACGCTGGATGACCTGGCCAGCACCGCAGCCATCAGCAAAACGGAAGTGATGCGCTGTTTCAAGAGCATCATTGGCAAGTCACCGATACGCTATCTGATGGAATACAGACTTCAGCAGGCAGCCTATCTTCTGTTGCATACGGAGAACACAGTGCAGCAGATCGGTGAATGCTGCGGGTTTGAGGATAACAGCTATTTTGCCAAGTCCTTCCGTGTGATGTATCAGGTGACACCCACCGAATACCGACGGAGAAGATTTCAAGAATGATTGGCTGATGTCAGAATGAGTTATCTGGAATCAATTTACTTAGCTATATCCATCGAAGTATATTAAGTGATTATTGCTATCATTTGATTTTTCACGAATACATAAAATTGGCATCCATGACCTTGCGCTGAGTCATGGATGCCATCGGAAATATAGGATGATCTGATCAGAGGAGGATATCAGATCGTATACGTTTGGGGACAAAACATTTACGCTTCCATCAGTTTGGTAAAGAGGGGTTACGTCTCAAGAATTTCTCTACGGTTTGTACCAACTGTTGAGCCTGCGGCCCATCGGCTGAGATCAGAAGTTCATCACCGCCTAGAATCATCATGCTGAGTAGACCGAGCAAAGTGTTTCCGGGCATTTGGCAGTTTTCCTTTTGCAGATACAACTACGTATCGGCAAATCCACGGGCATTACTGCAAAGCTTGGCTGCCTGTTGAATCTGCATCAGGCCAAATTCCGGGGCTACTTGACATAAACACTGCATGACGAACGACTCCTTTCTGCTCTCTCCTGACGCACAATGCCGCTGGTACTTCAAGAGACAAAAGAACAAATCCGCTCCAGGTATTTATACTGAGGAAGTGTTGATCTATCTTTTGTGATTACTGAACCTGCACCCAGATAATGCCCTCCATCATCGCAGACTGAGGCACATAGGAGCCGCAGGCGTCGATCAGCGCTTCGATGTTGGAGGGAGCCTCATAGCCCTCCGCGATCATGTAAGGACCGTTGTTGATCCAGCCGAGAGGCTGACCGTCCAGCATGGGAACATCGTGGATGAGTTCTTCCAGCGGCTGATCGTTCAGGGTCGTCGTCACGGTATTGTTTGCAGCACCGGTGTTGGCAATGGGCGTGTATTGCAGGATCTGCAGCATGTAGTATACGTCGATCCGGCCTGCGATCGCACCGATGTTCAGCTTGCCCTTGTCGCTGTCCAGCGTGCTGTGGTCAGTGATGGCCGCATTGACGGTGCTGTTTTCGGTGATCAGATAGCGCTGGCTGCCGGTCACGCCGCCGATATTGACGCTGCTCTCACCCACAGGCTTGTTGACCGTCGTATCGATCACCGCGTTGACCGTGCTGCTCTTGGTGGACGTATTGGAGCCGCCGAGGCCGCCGACATTGACCGTCAGCAGGGTGTCGGCTTCAGCGGACGAAGCATCATTGGCATTCAGCTTCAGCGTGACTGCGTCTGCCGCGCAGCCGGAAACCATGGCGTAATTTTCACCGATCAGACCGCCCAAGTAGATCTCGCCGCCATGGGACTTGATGGTCTGTGCATCCAGTGCAATGGTGCCGCTGACAGAGCAGTCCGTCACATTGGAGCTCCAGCCGCCGGCTTCCAGACCGGAAACGCAGACGAACAGGGAATCACGATTCGCAGCCTTTGCTTCATCGGTGACCACGTTGATCTGTGCATCGACGACCTTCACATTGGTGAGGTTGGAAGCCATGTCGAAGGCAGCCACAGTAGAAACATAGAGATAATCG
>CALCTW010000043.1 GCA_937907055.1 uncultured Clostridia bacterium
CAAAAGCAGGAGCTTTTCAGGGAGTTTATCTCCCGTTCTGGACGTTCGACACCGATACTCACAGTTATTTTACGGCACGGTACGGCATTGACCGTACCGTCACCGTGAACGGCAAATCGCAGACAAAAACTGATTGGTATACCACCAAAGGAACGTACGACCGTTTTTTTGACGATGTGCTTATTCCCGGGACTAAACGCTATGACAACGGCATAATCAGACAGCTCGAGCCTTATGACACCGCGTCAGCCGTCATCTACAAGCCCGAGTATCTCGCCGGTTTCATTGCCGAGAGATATTCGGTCGGATTGAACGACGCGTGGACAAGCGGACGTGACAGGATCAGTTCGACTCTGAACGGACTTATCGAGTCCGCGATAAAGAACGAGCACAGCGCGGATCGTGTCGATAACCTTAAAGTCACGACCGAGCACAGCAACGTGAAGTTCAAATACATCATGCTCCCCGTGTGGCTTTCAAGCTTCAAATACAAGGAGAAGATATACAATTTCATGGTGAACGGTCAGACCGGCAAGGTCGGCGGACGTTTTCCTGTTGCCAAATGGAAGGTCATTCTCACTGTACTCGGTGTTATCGGACTCATTGCGCTCATCATCTGGCTCGGTAACCGATAAAAAAACAAATAAGGAACATAAATATGAAAAAGCTTATTTCCGTATTTATTTCCGTGTTATTGCTGTGCGCCTGCTTTGCAGGCGCTTTGGCGTATGCGGACAATTCGCTTGTCCTCGGCATCAACGCCGTGAACGGCACTCTCGGCGAGGGACATTCACTCATTTTCACACGCAAAAACGGAAACTTCGTTTCCACATCTTCCGCAGGACTCTGCTGGTGGCGCTCCGCAACGTTCGAATGGAGCGACGCCGACGACGCTTATATCGTAACGAGCGTGAACCTCACGGTCGACGGTACGAACGGCAAGAACAACTACGTACCCGAAAACGGATTCGTTCTGCTCGTCAACATCGGCAACGATTACGGCAGTATTAACTATATCAACAAGCTTTCCACCGACACGTACAACAAGCTCGCGGAGCTGAAGATCGGGGACAGAGCTTACGTCACGGGAATCGACCTTGCAAAGGGGACGATACAGACCTCGGGCGGAAAGCACTATGAAAAAGATTTCACATCCGACGGCAAGATATACATCGGGAGCAAACCCGAAAACGTTGACATCTATCGCCCCGATACCTCGCTTCCTCAGCTTGAAAGTGTCGTTCTTCCCGAGTCCGGCAGTGTCATCCGCACCGACGGCATAAACGTCGCGTGGGACGCGGTGGAAGGCGCCGACGAATATATCGTCACCGTAAACACGTCTACCGTCATAACCGACGGAACTGTCATCGTGAACGGCATCAAAACCTGTTCCGATTCCCTCGATGAAGTGATCACCCGTTGGCTCAATCCCGGCTGGTCGCTTACCCGTATTTCAAACGTGGACCATGCCATCCTTCTGGTGGGCGCCTATGAACTGATCTACACCGATACCGCAACCGGTGTCATCATCAACGAGGCCGTCGAACTGGCAAAGAAATATTCCGACGATAAAGCCGGTTCCTTCGTAAACGGTGTGCTCGGCAATATCGGCAGGAGCGTCCGCAATGCCTGAAATGATACTGGGTATCGATACAAGCTGCTATACCACATCTGCCGCCCTGACAGACGGCAGCTTCATCTGCCAGAGCAGGAAGCTGCTGCCTGTCAAGGAGGGAGAACGCGGCCTTCGCCAAAGCGAGGCCGTTTTTGTGCATGTAAGGCAGCTTCCTGAAATGATCAAAAACCTGCCGCTGGGCGAAAAAAAGATCAGCAGCGTGTGCGTTTCCCGCGCTCCCGCGGACGACGAAGACAGCTATATGCCGGTGTTTCAGGTGGGGCTTTCCGTGGCCGAAAGCATCGCGAAGGTGATGGATGTGCCGCTCTATACCACCACACACCAGAGGGGTCATCTGCGTGCCGCGCAGGTGGACAGCGGGCTTTCGGGCGATACCTTCCTGTGCCTGCACCTGAGCGGCGGTACGACCGATGTACTCTACAAGCACGGGGAGCAGCTGCGTCCCATGCTGAAGGGGCTGGATCTGCACGCTGGGCAGCTGGTGGACCGGACGGGCGTTGCCCTGGGTCTGCGCTTCCCGGCGGGACCGTATCTGGAGGAGCTGGCGGTGCAGACGGAGGATCACGCGGCGCTTCCCGTGAGCATGGACCGGGACGGATGCCATCTGAGCGGCGCTGAAAGCGAATTGCTCCGCATGATCGAAAAGGGCGCAGATCCCCGATATGTGGCCCGCACGGTGTATGACCTGCTGTGCCGCACGGTGCTGCGGCTGCTGAGCCGCGCCGCGGAGGAGACAGGAGAAAGCCGCGCGCTGCTGGCCGGCGGCGTGATGTCTTCAAAATTGCTGAGAAGCCTGCTGGATGAGCGCAACGAAAAGCGCCGTCTGGGGCTGAAACTGCACTATGGGAAGCCGGAATACTCCGGGGATAACGCGGTCGGCGTCGCGCTGATCGGATATGAAAAACAACATGGAGCAAAGTGATATGGAATTGCTGGATGGGCGCGTATTATCCGCGCGTGTGATGGAAGAACTGAAAACAAGGACTGCCGTGCTGAAGGAAAAGGGCATCGTGCCGGGTCTGGCTGTGATCTATGTGGGGGATGACCCCGCGAGCGCGATCTATGTGCGCAACAAGGAAAAGGCCTGTGACGAGCTGGGCATCCGCTCCTTCCATATCGCCATGCCGGGCGATACCACGCAGGAAGCGCTTGAAAACAGGATCCGCGAGCTGAACGCGGACGAGGCGGTCAACGGCATTCTGGTGCAGCTGCCGCTTCCGAAGCATCTGGATGAGGACGCCGCGCTGGCGGTGATCGCGCCGGAAAAGGACGCGGACGGCTTCCATATCCTGAACGGCGGCAAGCTGCTTTACGGTCTGGAGGGCACGGTGCCCTGCACGCCGCGCGGCATCATGGTGATGCTGGAAAGCAGCGGGATCGATCTGAACGGCAAGAACGCGGTGGTGATCGGCCGCAGCAATATCGTGGGCAAGCCGGTCGCCATGCTGCTGCTGCAGAAGAACTGCACAGTCACGATGTGCCATTCCCGCACAAGGGATCTGGCTGCCTTCACCCGCAACGCCGATATTCTGGTGGCGGCGGTGGGCAGGCCCCGCTTTGTGACGGCGGATATGGTGAAGGACGGCGCTGTGGTCATTGATGTGGGCATCAACCGTGTGGACGGCAAGGTGGTCGGCGATGTGGATTTTGAGGCAGTCAGCAGGAAGGCCTCCTTCATCACGCCTGTGCCCGGCGGCGTCGGCAAGATGACCGTCTGCATGCTGATGATGAACACCGTGGAAGCGGCGGAAAAGAAAGCCGGCATCTGAACCGGCAGGGCGGAGCGTGAAGCATGAACATCACTCTGACAGTGAGCGGCTTAAATGAATATGTGCGCAAGTCGCTCGCGGCGGATCCGATGCTCAAAAGCATCTCGCTCCGGGGCGAGATCAGCAATTTTAAGGATCATTACAGCGGTCACTGGTATTTTTCCCTGAAGGATGAAAAAAGCCGGATCGACTGTGTGATGTTCCGTCAGTATAATCTGTGTGTCCATTTCCATCCCAAGGACGGCGACAAGGTGGTGCTGGAGGGCACGGCCGGGTTGTATGCCGAGGGCGGAAAGTATCAGTTTTATGCCGATGGCATGAAAAAGGACGGCGTGGGCGATCTGCATCAGCGTTTTGAGGAACTGAAAGCCCGTCTGCTGGCGGAAGGGCTGTTCGACGCGGCAAGAAAGCGGCCGCTGCCCTGCCGTCCGCGCATGATCGGTGTGGTGACCAGCCGTACCGGCGCGGTCATCCATGATATTGCCATGGTCGCAAGGCGGCGCGATCCCTCCATGCAGCTGGTGCTCTGCGCCGCGCAGGTGCAGGGTGAGGGCGCCGCGCAGGATATCGTCCGCGGCATCGAGGCCCTTTCCCGTGTGGAGGGGATCGATGTGATCATTATCGGCCGCGGCGGCGGTTCGATGGAGGACCTGTGGGCCTTCAATGAAGAGATCGTGGCCCGCGCGATCGCGGCCTGTCCAGTGCCGGTGATCAGTGCTGTGGGACATGAGACCGATTTTACGATCAGTGATTTTGTGGCGGATGCCCGCGCGGCAACGCCGTCCAACGCGGCGGAGATGGCTGTTCCCGTCAGGGATGAGCTGCAGACGGCGGTGGAACAGTTAAGGTACCGCATGGAAGCGCCGGTCCAGCGCAGGATCCTTCTGCACCGGGCGCAGCTGAATGATCTGCGCCGCAGGCTGCAGGGATCGCATCCGCTGACACAGGTGCGCGAGATGCGTATCCGCGCCCGGCTTCTGCAGGAGAGGATGACGCACGCCGCGGAAAATCGATTGCGGGAAGCACGATCCGCGCTGGATATGAACACAGCCCGGCTGCACGCTCTGGGGCCGGAAAACACCCTGAAGCGCGGGTTTGTGATCGCCATGCAGGAGGGAAAAGCCCTGCGGAGCGCGCCCGAAGCGGGCGAAATGACCGTTCTTTTTGCGGATGGCACGGTGAAGACCACCATCAATGAAGTGAAGAGGGGGGATCCCTTTGGAAAAACGACCGGGATTTGAAGAAAAACTTTCCGCGCTGGAGACCCTTGTGCGGAAGATGGAACAGGGCGAAATGCCGCTGGATGAGATGCTGAAGGATTATCAGAAGGGCATCAAAATGGCCGCGGCGCTGGAAAAGGAACTGTCAGCGGCAGAAAAGACCATGCTGGAACTGAAGGACGGCCGCCTGACAGAAATGGAGGATGCTCCATGAACACTGCGGAACAGATGGCTGTGTATAAAAAGATCGCGGATGAAGCGCTGGACGCGGAACAGTTTCCGCTGGTGCCGCAGCCGCTGCGGGACGCGATGCGCTATTCGCTTCTTTCTCCCGGAAAACGGCTGAGGGCCGCGCTGTGCATGGCCGCGTGCGAGGCGGCAGGCGGTACGGTGGATCAGGCGCTTCCCTTCGCGAAGGCCATTGAAATGATCCATGCATATTCGCTCATCCATGATGATCTGCCGGCCATGGATAATGACACGCTTCGCCGCGGGCTGCCCACCAATCACGTGGTTTACGGCGAGGCCATGGCCATCCTGGCCGGGGACGCGCTGCTGAACCGCGCGTTTGAGACGATCGCGGCGGTCAAAGGCGAAAGGGCCTATCGCGCGCTGGGCGCGCTGGCAGTCGCCGCGGGTTCTGAAGGGATGATCGCCGGACAGGCGCTGGATGTGTCGCTGGAAGGCACACAGCCGGACAGCGAGACCGTGCTGAAGATCCACACCGGCAAGACGGCAGCGCTGATCACCGCCGCGGTGGAGATGGGGCTTGTGGTCGCCGGGGCAGAGGAAAATGTGATCGAGGCCGGGCGCTGCTATGGCTATCACCTGGGGCTGGCGTTCCAGATCGTGGATGATCTGCTGGATCTGACCGGTGATGAGGCGCAGCTGGGCAAGCATACCGGCAAGGATGTGGCGGAAGGAAAGCTGACCTGGCCGGCCTGTGTAGGCCGGGAGCAGGCTTATCAGGACGCGAAGGAGCATCTGCGCGCCGCGGCGGAAGCGCTGACCTGCCTTCAGGAACGGGGCGCTTTCCTGCGGGAACTGGCCGGCACGATGCTGGACAGAGTACGCTGAAACGATCGTGTGTACGCGATCCGACTGATATAAAGAAGTGTGGAAGTATGAACTTTTTCGAACAGATTTTTTCAAACAGGATCTTCTGGAACTGCGTGCTCTGCTGGGCCGCCGCGCAGCTGTTCAAGTTTTTCATTGACGGCCTGCTCAATCATCATCTGGACTGGCGCCGCTTTTTCGGTATGGGCGGCATGCCCTCCAGTCACAGCGCGCTGGTCACCGGTCTGATGCTGATGTGCGGCATTCAGATGGGATTTGACAGCGCGGCGTTTGCGATCAGCGCGACGCTGGCGATGATCGTGATCTATGACGCGCTGGGTGTCCGGCGTGAGACCGGCAAACAGGGACAGGCGATCAACCTGATCCTCCGCGAGCTGATCGTGGACGGCAAGCCCCTGACGGATGAAAAACTGAAGGAACTGGTGGGGCATACGCCGGTCGAGGTCATCGGCGGTGTGATCACCGGTATGCTGATCACGGGGATCATGGTACTTGTGTAATTCGGCGTTTGTAAAAATGATAAAAAAACGGAGGACAAATCAATGACAGATCAATTCATGGAAGAAGCAACAGTCAAGCAGAACCGCGGCGCGCAGAACGCGATGTATATCATGGCGTGGGTGCTGATGATCCTGTTCGGGGTCGTCGCGCTGTATTTCTTCATGTGCCTCACTACCATCATTCAGATCTTCGCTTCCGGCGATGTGACCTCCGGTCTCATCAATGTGGCCATTCTGCTGGTCTCTGCCGCCTGCTGCGCGCTGCTGTGGTTCAAGAAGGACACGCTGAAGACCGAATATGATTACACCATCACCAACTCTCAGATGGATTTCGCGGCTGTGTATAACAATCAGAAGCGCAAGGCGCTGGGCACCATGAACCTGAAGAACATTTCCGCCTGCGGCGATGTGACCAGCGGTTCCTTCCGGCGCTATATCGAGATGCCCGGCATCAAGCGCAAGAACTGGTTTGTCAACCGCGAAGCCAATCTTTTCTATCTCTATTACAAGAAGAACGATGTGAGCACGATCATCATCATTGAGCCCAGCGATGAGATGAAGACGATGATCAAGCATGCCGTCGCTCCCGGTGTGTATCAGGTGAACTGATGATCTATCTTGATAATTCGGCGACCACGCGCCCCACGGAAGCCGTCCGCGCCGCGGTCGTTCAGGCGATGAGTGAAGGGTTCTTCAACCCTTCCGCGCTGTACGCGCCGGCCATGCAGGCCGGCCTTGAAATGAAGAAATGCCGGGAGACGATCCTGAAGCAGCTGCATTGTCCGCAGCATAAGGTGGTCTTCACCGGCTGCGGCACGGAGGCCGATAACCTGATGATCTGGGGCACGCTGGCTTCCCAGCGCGAAGGCACTGTGCTGTACAGCGCGGCGGAGCATCCGGCTGTGAAGGAGCCCTGCAGTCACGCGGGCGCGGTGCAGGGGAAAGAGATTCCCCTTACGCGGGATGGCGTGGTGGATCTGGAAAAGCTGCGCGGCATGATGGATGAGAGCGTGAAGCTGATCTGCGTGATGCAGGTGAACAATGAGACCGGTGCCATTCAGCCCATCAAAGCGATCTCCGATCTGCGCAATGAGCTTTGTCCAAAGGCGTATCTGCATGTGGACGGCGTTCAGGGGTTCATGCGTGTGCCGTTTGATATGGTGAAGAGCGGGGCAGACAGTTACGCGCTGTCCGGCCATAAGATCCACGCCCCCAAGGGCATCGGCGCGCTTGTGTTTTCGCCCAAATGCCGCATTTCGCCCCGTCTGCCCGGCGGCGGTCAGGAAAACGGCATGCGCTCCGGTACGGAGAATACACCCGGGATCGCCGGTCTGCTGGCGGCCATCGAAGGCATGCTCGGGGATATGGAGCCCATGCGGCAGTGCAAAATCGCGCTGTACCGCCGGCTGAAGGAACTGATCCCCACCGCGGTGGTGAACGGCCCCGATCCCGAGGGAGAGCTGGCCGCGCCGCACGTGCTGAATATTTCTCTGCCGCCGGTCCGCAGCGAGACCATGCTGCACGCGCTGGAGGGGGACGGCATCTATGTGGGCATCGGCAGCGCCTGCTCCAGCCATAAGCAGAAGGTGAGCGCCACCCTGCAGGCGATGGGGATCAAGCAGCCGCAGGCTGAGAGCGCGCTGCGTTTCTCCTTGTGTCCGGAAAACACGATGGAGGAAATGGAAGCAGTCGCGCAGGCTGTGAAAAAACATTATGACCTGTTGAGCCGTTTTTCCAGACGCTGACGGGTGCTAAGCGGAATGATTGACGGGTCCCTCGCGCGGTAAGCAGGAGAGACCCGATATAAGGAGAATGACCGATGAAGGAATTGCTGCTCGTCAAATACGGCGAGATCTATCTGAAGGGATTGAACCGCCCTTATTTCATGCGCGCGCTGGTGGAGCGCGTGAAGCAGTCCGTGAAGGATATGAACTGCCGTGTGTGGCTGCGTGATGCCCGTATCTTTGTGGAAGGCGCGCAGGATATGGATGAATGCGTACGCCGCGTGACAAAAGTATTCGGTGTGCACAGCGTGTGCCCGGCCCGCAGCCTGCCCAAGGATAACTTTGAAGAGATCTGCAAAAACGCCGCTGAAATGATGGCGGACAAGAAGGGCACCTTCAAGGTGGACAGCCGCCGCAGCGACAAGCTTTATCCCATGACCAGCCCCGAGCTGAACATGGAGATCGGCGGTTATATTCTGGAGCGGAATCCGAATCTTTCCGTGGATGTGAAGGAGCCGCAGCATCGCCTGAATGTGGAGATCCGCGATGAAGTGTATATGTACAGCGAGGTGATCCCCGCGGTGGGCGGCATGCCCGTGGGCACGGGCGGCAAGGCCTGTCTGCTGCTTTCCGGCGGCATCGACAGCCCTGTGGCCGGCTACATGATCGCCAAGCGCGGTGTGGAACTGGTGGCAGTGCACTATTTCAGCTATCCCTATACCGGTGAACAGGCCAAGCAGAAGGTGCTGGATCTGGCGAAGATCCTCAGCGAATACTGCTGCGGCATCAAGGTGTATGTTGTGCCCTTCACTGAGATCCAGATGCAGATCCACGAAAAGTGCCATGAGGAATACACCACCCTGATCATGCGCCGCTATATGATGCGGATCGCGGAGCACTTTGCCAATGAGGAGAAGTGCGGCGCGCTCATCACCGGTGAATCGCTCGGCCAGGTGGCCAGCCAGACTATGGAAGCGCTGAATGCTACCAACTCTGTGGTATCTCTGCCGGTCTTCCGTCCGCTGATCGGTTTTGACAAGGTGGATATCATCGATTACGCGCAGAAGATCGGCACTTATGAGACCAGTTCTCTGCCCTTTGAGGATTGCTGCACGGTGTTCACGCCGCGCCATCCCGCGACCAAGCCCAAGGATAAGATCATCCTGAGCAGCGAGAGCCGTCTGGATCAGGAAAAGCTGATCGCAGACGCGATTGCGAACACCGAGGTCGTGACCTTCTGATCTTCCTCTCATCATTTGGAGGAACGAAGCCGCCTGATCCGGGTCAGGTCTCATGCTCCCGACGGAAGCCCGTCAATATGAATGTCTTTCGGACAGCGATCCATTGAAGAGAAAAACTTCAATGGATCGCTGTTTTTTGTTGCGTATCACTGTCCGCAGGGGGAATACCGGGCGCGGAATGACGCGAAAACCCCGGATTTTTCGGGCTTTTTGACGCGAAAACAGATATCGAAGAAAAAACTTAAAAATTTCTTCACAAAGTTGGAATAAAATCGGGACTTCGATCGTTTTATGGTTGAGGTGATGAAAATGAGCATTCTGTACACCAGCAAAACGAACACAAAACCTGTTAGCCTGGAACTTGATGATCATGACGCCAAGGTGAAGATCAACGGAAAAGACTGCGAGCTGACCCGGCAGGAGTATTCTCTTTTGCGGATGCTGATGCAGCATTGCAACGCGCCGGTCAGCCGGAATGAACTGCTGATCACGGCCTGGGGCTATGTGACCCCCGGCATCACCCGCACGGTGGATGTGCATATCCAGCGCCTGCGCAGAAAACTGGGCGCGGGCTGTATCGAGACGGTCTACCGTCAGGGATACAAGCTGCTCGCAAGCCCCGCCTGAGAAAAAAGGACAGAGGGAGGGTCGCTTTGCGTGATCTTTGCCCTGCTGAAGACCGATTTTCCGCATGATCTTTCATGATTCCTTGACGCTTTGATAAACAGGTTTGACCGATAAATCTTTCTGTCGGTCTTGTGTCAGACAAAAAGGACCTCCGGCCTGCCATGATGGCAAACTGGAGGTTTTTCATCTTAATATGAATGATTAACGATGTGAAGGAGAGGATCCGATCACAGCAGCGTGGCGAAGTAATCATCCGGGGTCTCCGCGCGGCGGATCATGCGGAAGGTGCCGTCCTGCTGATACAGGATCTCCGCGCTGCGCAGACGGCCGTTATACTGATAACCCATCGCGAAGCCGTGCGCGCCGGTATCGTGGATGACCAGCAGATCGCCGATGTTGATCTCGGGCAGCTGACGGTCGATGGCGAATTTGTCGTTATTCTCGCACAGGCTGCCGGTGACATCATATACGTGATCAAGCGGTGCCTCGCGCTTGCCGCACACGTGGATGTGATGATAAGCGCCGTACATCGCGGGGCGCATGAGGTTGCTGGCACAGGCGTCCACACCGATATAATCTTTATAAATGCGCTTTTCATGCACAGCGTGCGTGACTAGCCAGCCGTAAGGGCCGGTCATGTAACGGCCAAGCTCGGTCTTGATCGCGACACCGGCATCCTTGGGATCGCCCAGGATGCTGACATACTGCTTGCGGACGTTCTCACCCACGCCGAAGATATCGATGGTGGGCTCACCGGGACGGTAGGGGATGCCGATACCGCCGCTGAGGTTGACGAAAGCCAGTTCCAGACCGGTCTGCCTGGCCAGATCCTTGCCCAGCTGGAACAGGATGCCCGCCAGCGTGGGATAATAGCTGTTATCTGTGGTGCAGCTGGCCAGGAAGGCATGCAGGGCGAAGCGCTTGGCGCCGAGGCTCTTCAGCCGGGCCAGACCGACCGGCAGCTGATCCTTCGTCCAGCCGTATTTGGATTCACCGGGCTGACCCATCACGGCATTGCCGAGAGAGAAGCTTCCGCCCGGATTGAAGCGGACACACACGGTTTCGGGAACGCCGCCGTTCTGCACCAGCGTATCGATATCGGTGATATCATCCAGATTGATGTAGGCGTTCAGCTTGCGGGCGTAGGCATATTCCGCCGGAGGCATGCTGTTGGCGGAGAACATGATCTCATCGCCCTTCATGCCCAGTTTATCCGCCATGATCAGCTCACAGAGGCTGGAGCAATCCACACCGCACTTTTCGCTGCGGAGGATCTCCAGAATGCGGGGGTTGGGAAGCGCCTTGACGGCGTAATATTCACGGAAATCAGCGGCCCAACTGAAGGCAGCGTTCATATCCTGCGCGCATTTGCGGATACCGGCTTCGTCATACAGATGGAAGGGAGTAGGAAACTGCGCGGCAGCGGCTTCAAATACACTGTCCTGCAGAGAAAAATTGGGCATGAATGATACCTCCGAAAATAGATTGCGCCTTATTATATGAGAGAAGTTCGCGGAAGGCAAGGTGATTTGAGGGAAAAGACAAAAAGAACACATTCCCTCTGAATGACCGGATGACAGGGGAGAGCGGGCGCGATATAACAAAAAACACCGGCGGTTAAGCCGGTGCTTTTGTCTTTTTGAGAATGCGTTATCCGCTTACTCGGCGACAGGGTATACGCTGACCTGCTTGTCAAACTTGCCCTTGCGCTCGAACTTCATGATGCCGCTCGCCTTGGCGAACAGGGTGTCATCCTTGCCGATGCCGACATTGAGGCCGGGATAGACCTTGGTGCCGCGCTGACGGACGAGGATGTTGCCGGCCAGAACGAACTGACCATCGGCACGCTTGGGCCCAAGACGCTTGCTTTCGCTGTCACGGCCGTTACGGGTGGAGCCCATACCTTTTTTATGGGCGAAAAGCTGTAAATTAAGCTTCAACATGATTTTTTCCTCCGTTAAAGTAATGGTCATTATTTATCAGAGCTGATGAGACGAACATAACGGGGATATTCCTCGGCAATGTCGCTCAGCCCCTGGATCATCGTTCTGAAGATGACTTGCGCGTCATGGTTTTCAGTGTCGCTGATCCGGGCTTCCAGCAGCCCGTTCCCCACCTTCACCTTGGGCACGATGCCCGCCACGCTTTCCAAAGCATTGACACAGGTGGTGGTAAGAATGCTGACGGCGGAACAGACGATGTCACTGCCTTCTTCGGCGTAACCCGAATGCCCCTTACAGGTAAAACCTGTGATCGATCCGTCCTTGCTGCTGATGGTAACAGTGGTCATCAGGCCTTGATACCGGTGATCTGAACAGCGGTGAAAGGCTGACGATGGCCGGCCTTACGACGGTAGTTCTTCTTGCTCTTGTACTTCATGATCAGGATCTTGGCAGCCTTGCCGTGGCGGACGACCTTACCGGTCACTTCAGCGCCTTCAACGACGGGCTTGCCGACGACGACCTGGTCACCGCCCAGCATGAGCACGGGGAAAGAAACGATGTCGCCCTCATTGTTGTCGAGCTTCTCGATGTAGATGGTGTCTCCCTCGGAAACACGGTACTGTTTGCCGCCGGTAGCGATAATAGCGTACATTATGGCAGCACCTCCTTAAATAAATATTACTCGCCGGGATTCCCGGAAGGAAGGATGACGTGTCTCAGTCACGAGGCCGCGAATGCGTTAGGGAGCCTCACCCGTGCGGTTGCCCTAATATAATAGCACAAAGGCATCGGCCGGTCAATCACTTTTTTCGGGCTTTTTCCTTGCCGCGGAAGGCCTCGCGGGGTGTCCGGCAGGGGAAAAAGCCGGATGAGAAGAGGTGAAAAGAAGCGCTTCCGACGGTCCCGGAAGCCGGCAGAGGGGAAGGCGGACCGGCAGATGAGCACCAAATATCCAAATTAGAATATTTAAAACACGAAAATGCCATATTTACTGTATTTATTTCGTATTTGTATTCAAATTCTGCATAATCGGGTTGAGAAATTGCATTTTATGGTTATAATGAGAGCACGAACTATGAAAGGATCGTGATTGTATGCCCGGTAGTACAGTATGTATCGTTCTCGCGATCGTCGTTTATCTGGCGGTCCTGCTTTACCTGGGTTTCCGTTATGCCAAGGGCAATAAAACGGTGGGGGATTATTATCTGGGCGGCCGTAAGCTGGGCCCGATGGTGACGGCCATGAGCGCCGAAGCCTCGGATATGTCCTCCTGGCTGCTGATGGGTCTGCCCGGCGTGGCTTATGCCTCCGGCCTGTGCGATGTGTTCTGGACCGCGCTGGGTCTGGGGATCGGCACCTATTTTAACTGGCTGCTGGTGGCGCGCCGTCTGCGCGATTATTCCGAAAAGATCAATGCCGTGACCATTCCGGATTTCTTTGAGCGCCGCTTCCATGATAAGAGCCATGTGCTGCTGGGGCTTTCCGCGGTGGTGATCGTGGTATTCTTTGTGCCCTACACGGCCTCCGGCTTCGCGGCCTGCGGCAAGCTGTTCTCTTCCATTTTCGGCATCGATTATATTACCGCCATGCTGGTCTCCGCGATCGTGATCATCGCCTATACCGCGGCCGGCGGCTTCCTCGCGGCTTCCACGACGGACTTTATCCAGTCCATCGTGATGACCGTCGCGCTGATCTCTGTGGTCTGCTTCGGCATCGCCTCCTGCGGCGGCGCGACAGAGGCGATGAACTATGCCGGCTCTCTGGATGGCTATCTCAGCCTGTTTGACATGCATGACGCCGCTACCGGCACCGCCACCTCCTACGGCGGCATCATCACCATCATTTCCACCATGGCGTGGGGTCTGGGCTACTTCGGCATGCCGCATATCCTGCTCCGCTTTATGGCCATCAAGGATCCCAAGAAGATCAAGCTCAGCCGCCGCATCGGCAGCGTGTGGGTCTTCATCGCCATGGGTGTGGCCATTCTGATCGGTATTCTGGCCCGCGCGATGACAGCCAACGGATCGCTGGAGGCGCTGGCGGATCCCGAGCGTGCCATCATTCAGATCGCGACCCTGCTTGCGGGGAACGGTGTTCTGCCCGCGCTGCTGGCCGGTGTGATCCTCGCCGGTATCCTGGCCTGCACCATGTCCACCTGTGATTCTCAGCTGCTTGCGGCTGCCTCCTCGATCTCCGAAAACATGCTGCACGGTGTTTTCCACCTGAAGATGAGCGAGAAGGAGACCATGCTGGCCGCGCGCCTGACGCTGCTGGTGATCGCTGTGATCGGTATCTTCTTTGCCCGTGATCCCGACAGTTCTGTTTTCGGCATCGTTTCCTTCGCGTGGGCAGGCTTCGGCGGCGCGTTCGGCCCTGTGATGCTGGCTTCCCTCTTCTGGAAGCGCTGCAACACCTTCGGCGCTGTGGCCGGTATGCTGGGCGGCGGTGTGACGGTGTTCGTGTGGCACTATCTCATCAAGCCGATCGGCGGGGTGTTTGGCATTTATGAACTGCTGCCCGGCTTTATCGTGGGTCTTCTGCTGTGTGTGGTGGTCAGCCTGCTGACGCCCGCGCCTGAAAAAACGGTAACAGAGGAGTTTGACGAGGCCCTGAAGAAGGCGGATTAACAGAACTGTCCGTGTCGGGCAGACCGTACGATTAACAAGAAGACACTAATATTTGTAGAAATGATGATGAACAACAGTCCTGAACGGGACTGTTCAGACCATCAACAAAGTAAAGCGTCTGTGCAAAAAAAAGCACAGGCGCTTTTT
>CALCTW010000044.1 GCA_937907055.1 uncultured Clostridia bacterium
CCGTCGATCCTTCTTGTGCCAGTTGACATTTGTTTAAATCCCCCCGGGTTATCGATTGTTTCAGGCGCCGAGGAACTTGTTGATGATGGCGCGCTCTTCGGAAAGATCCTTGGAGATGGGCTTACCGGAATAATAGACCGCCATCAGACCGGGGCCAACGTTCACGCCGCAGGCAGGGAACACATCCACGATGGTGATGGACTGGGGATGGAACTTTTCTTCCAGCAGCTTCTTGTATTCCTGCGCCTGGGGCAGACGGTTGGTCTGCGCGATCAGCAGATCCTGATTTTCCAGATCGATACCGGTCTTCTCCACATAGTCCAGCAGGGCGGCATAGGCCTGCTTGGCGCCCTTCGCCTTGGCGATCACGGTGGTCAGGCCGTTGTAGTCAAATTCGCCGATCGGCTTCACACCGGCCAGAGAGCCGAAGAAAGCCTTGGCGTGGGTCAGACGGCCCTTCTTGGCAACGAAGGACAGGTCATCCAGCCATCCGGCCTGATGCACGCAATTCTTGGCTTCCTCGATGTAGGCGCAGGTCTCTTCCAGCGTCTTGCCCGCTTCACGCTGCTTGGCGGCATAGATGGCCAGCAGACCAAAGCCGACGGAGAAACGCAGAGAGTCGACCACCATGACGGGGGCATTGGGGTTCTCAGCCAGTACTTCGTTGCGGGCCTGCTGCATGAAGCTGTTGGTGCCGCTCAGACCGCTGGAGATGGAAATGGCCAGCACGCCCTTTCCGGCGCCGATTGCCGCTTCAAAGGCAGCCTTGAACGCGGCCACGTTGCCGGGCGCGGTGGCAAAGCCGTCGGGGTTCTTCTTCAGGTCGGCATAGAACTTGTCGCGCTCCAGCTTGTCCCACTTATTGCTGAACAGGATGTCGCTGCCGTCCGGCAGGGTGATGTGGGATTCCACGATCTGAATATCCCATTTTTTCTGCAGTTCGGGGCTGATATCGGAGGCGGCATCCACGATGATCTCAAAGGTCTTGTTCATGTTCATAGCTCCTTTATGTTAAATATATGAATTAACTGAAGTGGGGGACAGGTCATACGAACCGTTCCAGGAAAGCGCGTACCTGTTCAAATACCGGCTCTCCGCCGGCGATCATGGACAGTGTATGCTCGGCTTCTTCCACCGGGATAAAGATCTTTTCCGCGCCGTAGTGCTCAAAGTTTTCTTTTCCCTGAGAAGGCCTCACCGTGCTGTCCTTCATGCCGTGCAGGAACACCGCGGGCAGTGCTGCCTTTTCCATCGATGGAATGGAGGAATCACACAGATCCACGTGCATAAAGGCTTTTACGATCGGCTGCAGCAGCGGCAGGATCATAAAATCCGGGATATGCCATTTGGAGGCCTGTACCTTCAATTGCGCCATGGGGGAGGCGAAGCCGCAGTCCATGATCAGCGCCTTCACTTCTTTCTGCCGGATCTCTCCGGAGGCGAAGGCGATCGAGGCCGCGCCCATCGAGACCCCGTACAGCACGATGCGCTCATAGCCCAGCTCATTCGCGCAAAAGGCCGCCCAGTCCAGCGTGTCGTAGCGTTCCAGCAGTCCCAGCGCGGTGTGCTTGCCGCCGCTCGGGCCGTGCGCGCGCTGATGGATCATCAGCACATCGTACCCGGCCTTCATAAAACGCTCTGCCGTCACGGCAAAGTTCTTGGTCGGCGCGGTCATGTAGCCGTGGCACATGATGATCAGGCGCTCCTGCCCGTTCGCGAACAGATCGCCCTGAAGCGCCGCGCCGTCCCGGGCCTTCATCGTCACATGCTGCCGGTTCGGGTCGGTATTCAGCTTTTCTTCCGCCGCGATCATCTCATCCGCCCACGGCGCGTAATAGGTGCCGTGCAGGTTGGAGGAGGCAGCGGTCTTTTCCATCTGATGGCGGAATAACACGATAAAAAACAAAACAGAAGGGAGAACAAAGAAAAAGAAAAGCAGGAATAAAACGATCCCGGCGATCACCATGTTCTTCTCTCCTTTCTGTTGTTTTTTTGATCCTTACTTGACAGCTCCCTCGGTCGGGATCAGCTGCCATTCGCCTTCCCGGCAGATCCGCACACGCGCGTTTGCCAGCTGTTCCCCGGTGCACACCAGCAGGAGGGGCTTTCCCTCATTCAGGTCCAGCACCAGCGCCTGACGTTCGCGGCTGTCTGTCTTCCTTGGGTCAAAGCGCCGGAACAGCGTCTTCTTTCCTTCATCGAAAAGGCAGTGCTTTTTCAAATACAGTGCCATCCGGTCCGGCTCATCCGGCATCATTTCTCCGGGGTACAGCAGCTGCTTCGCTTCCTTCGGAAACGCCGTTTCCGCGCTTCCGATCGCGATCCCCACCGGCTTCCGGGAGACCGCCGCGGCCATCATTCCGTCCGCGCGGCAGATCGCGTGACAGGCGCTGCCCTCGCCGCGCGGCTTTGCTCCGGGTGTCAGGTTCAGGGAACGCTTCAGCGCGTATTCCAGCATTTTTTCCGCGGCGGTGTCCTCATCCTGTCCGAATGCCGAAACCGGCGCGATGTAGATATCCAGCACCGGGCGGTTCAGCCATTTTTCACGTGTACGGGCCTCCTGCTCGCAGTATTTCACCCCGAATACGCATTCGTAGGCAAAATGCTCGCAGTTGTTGTGCAGCAGGCTGTATCCGTCTTCGCCGATCCGGGATCGTGCCGCGCGGATCGCCTTGTTCCGGTCCACACGGCGGAAGGGATCGCTCTTTTCCGGCTCGCCGATCTCAATGATCTGACCGCAGGAAAAGCTGTTGATATCCGTCACACAGACGCGGATCTCTTTTTCGTTCCGGTTCAGCGTCTGCACCGGCGGCTCGCCGAACTGGATGATCTCATCGTCCGTCACGTACACGCCGTAATGATGGATCTGTCCCAGCGGAATGCGGATGATGTCACCGGCTTTGCATTCGCCGGGCCACCATCTCATTTCACACGCTCCTGGATATAGGTCACGATATCGCCGATGGTCTCAAAGGTGTTGGCGGAGGCATCGTCGAAGATCGCGCCGAAGGTCTCTTCCATCGCGATCAGCACATAGAGCATCCCGGTGGAGGAGAGACCCAGCTCCGTGCGCACATTGGTCGCCTCCGTGCAGGTGCTGATCACCTGCGTATAGCGGCTGTCGGAGGACACCAGAATGTCCTTCAGCTGCTCAAAGATCTCATTTCTGTTCATCACTTTTTCTTATACCTCAGGATCTTCATGCTGGGGCTGCGTTCAAAATCCGTATCGCGGATCACGATGCGCGAAGCCCGGCAGTGAGAGGGGAGATTGCGGTTCACTTCTTCCAGCTGCGGCATCAGGAAGGCGTTCACATCCGTCACGCCGCTCAGCTCGGTCGCGCGCGGTACTACTTCCAGCGCCAGAATGGTAATGCCGTTCTCGTTCACGTCCTCAAACAGCTGGCTGTCCTGCACCGCGGGCAGCTCGTTGAAATAGGCTTCCACCTCGGCGGGAGATACATTTTCGCCGTTCTCCAGCACAATGATCTCCTTGATGCGCCCGGTGATATACAGCAGGCCGTCCTCGTCAAAGCGCGCGAGATCGCCCGTGTGGAACCAGCCGTCCGCGTCGTAGGCCTTTTCCGGAGTGCCGCTGTAGGCGGTCAGCATATTATCGCCGCGCAGCAGCAGCTCTCCGTCCTCCAGACACAGCTCCTGGTTCGGGAAGGGCAGGCCCACGGAGGTCGGCTTGGCGGCAAATTCCGGGTTGCCGGAAACCAGGTTGGCGCTCTCGGTCAGGCCGTAGCCGGGGAACAGGCTGATGCCGTATTTGCTGTATTCACTGATCAGATAGGGCGGCACAGCAGCCGCGCCGCAGATGATGGTGCGCATATCCGGCCCCAGCATCATGCGTCCGAATTTCTTGGAAAGGGACAGCGCCATGTCCGCCAGCGCGGGCACCGCGATCCACATCGTGGGTCTGAAGGCTGCCGCGTCGCGGAACATCGCCTGCGGGCTGAGGCAGATGAACAGAGAACTGCCGGTATAGAAGGCCGCCAGTGTGCCGCGGATCAAGCCGAACACATGGGACATGGGCAGCGCCAGGATATAGCGCTGATCGAATACATCCTTGTAGCCGTAGCAGCCGTTGATCACGCCCTGCAGCACCGCGCGGTGGTTCAGCACAGCGCCCTTGCTGCGGCCGGTCGTGCCGCCGGTAAACATGATCACGCACTCGTCGGTGCCCTTCACATCGGCCGCCGGAACGGGTTCTTCCCGTTCGCTTCCTGTCATGCAGGGCACGCAGGTGATCGCCTGATCGCTTTCGGGGCCGACGACCGCCTTGCAGCCGAACATCTTCACCAGTCCCTCGATCGCCTGCACCGGCAGCTGAGCCGGCGCGATCGCGGCGGAGCATCCGGCAGAGGCCGCCGCCAGGAAGGCGACGATCAGGTTGTAGGAATTGGCCAGGTGCAGCAGCACACGGTCGCCCTTTTTCAGGCCTCTCTGGGCCAGCGCGCCGCGGAAGGCGGCGGTATCCTTCAGCAACTGCGCGTAGGTAAAGGCTTCGCCGTTATATTGCACCGCTTCGTGCTCGGCATAAGCTTCGCACCTTTCCAGCAGCTCCGGGATCGTGCTGATCTCGGTGATCTTATCAAACACCTCCGCGGGGGCGTATTTCCGGAAGCTTTCACGGGAACCGCGGATGATAACGCGTTCTTCAGTGGACATAGTTTTTCAGGTTCTCCTCTTTTTCCTGCAGCAGGGCAGTGTATTTTTCGATTTCTCCGATGCCGGGCTTTTTGCCGTCCTCACCGGTCAGCACGAGCGGCTCACCGATCACGAACGTGGCACGGGAGAAGCGGTTTTTACGGGGCGCGATATACACGGGAATGATCGGGCATTCTCCCTGAAGGGCCATCAGGATGATCCCGGAATGGAATCCGCCGCCGGTGTCTCCGGTAATGCGGCCTTCGGGGAAGACGGAGATCAGCCAGCCCTCGCGCAGGCCTTTCGCGATCTCGCGGATGGTCTTCAGCCCCGGGTTCTCACGGTCCAGCGGGATGCACATAAAGTGTCCGAACAGCCAGCTCAGCCCGGGGGTGCGGAAGAATTCCTTCAGGCACACGAAGCGCTGGCGGCGATACCAGATGCAAAACTGGAGATAGATCGGATCCAGGTGAGTCTGGTGATTGGAGCAGAGCAGCGCGCCGCCCCGGATCATCTTTTTCGCGGCTTTGTTTTCATAGATCCGCTTCGGTCTCATCCAGATGAGGCCGGGGATCGCCGCGGTCACCTTGGTAAAATCGTAAAACCAGTATTTCAGGCTGAACAGCTTATGCCCCATGGGTCGGTACCTCTCCCAATTCCATCACTTTTTCGCGCAGCAGACGGCTGCATTCGCGCACAGCCTGACGCGGATCCGCCGCGGGATCGCACATTCCTCTCAGATCAAGCGGCGCGCCGATCGTCACCCGGATGCCTTCCTTGCTGAAATACCGCCCGCTGATATACACCGGGATCACGGGCGCGCCGGTCTCCAGTGCCAGATAGGCAGCGCCTTCGCGGAAGGGCAAAGGCCGTTCCTCACCGGGCAGCGGCAGTCTTCCTTCGGGGAAAACGCCCACAAGGCCGCCCTTTTTCAGGATGGCCGCGCTCTTGTCAAGGCATGCTGTCGAATGCGCGTCGCGATCCACCCGGATTCCGCCCATCTGCTTCAGAAACAGCCCCAGACCGGGCCTTGTGAACAGGATCTCCGCCATCTGCACGCGGATGGTGCGTGTCCAGAAGGCAAACAGCAGCGCGGCGAAATCATAGACGTTTGTGTGATTGCTCACAACGATCGCGCCGCCCTTCGGATACCGGCTCTGTTTTTCAGGCTCCGCGCGGCGCACGCGGATCTTCAGCAGCAGCTTTTCCACCGGCCACGCGGTGATCTTCACAAACCATTGAAATATCGTGATCAGCATGCGCCGCCCTCCCGGATCGTCTGCACCACCGCGTTCACGGTCGTCAGCTTCTGTTCGGTGCCGGAGGGCAGGGAAACACGGAATTCTTCCTGAATGGCTTCGGCGAGCACCAGATAATCCAGCGAAGATCCGCCCAGCAGGGTAAAGTAATCATCATCCGGGCCGATCGCGATCTCTCCGCGGGACAGGGAGATCCGGAACATCTCCGTCACTCTGTCAGTCAGCGGGTCGCCGCTGCCCTGAGCAGTCTTCACAGCGCCGGGCGTCCATACCGGCAGCTCGTTCTTTATCAATCTGTCACGCACACGGGCGCGGCTGATCTTAAAGTCATTTTCAGCGGTCAGGTCGGCCCTTGTCATCACCACGCGGCTGATCTGTCCGTTCAGCCCGGCCGCGGCGATCTGCTCATGCACGCACTTTTCGGTCGCCTTCACCTGCTCGTCCGCGGCAAAGGGCGGCACCGCGCACACGAGGGTGGGCACCAGTCCGTGTCCGCCGATCAGGCACAGCTCGCGCACGCCCGCGGTCGCCAGCCGGGGCTCGATCAGGTTGGGGTTCAGGTTTTCGCCCGCGCTGCCGATCACCAGATCATCGCCGCGCCCCTGCAAAAACCATTTTCCGTTTTCAAGGGCGGCCAGATCGCCGGTTTGGAACCATTCGTCTCCGCGGCGCGTCTCCTGTCCGTCCTGCAGGATCCTTCTCGCGGTGGAAGGTCCGCGCACCTCCAGCATGCCTTCCGGCGATACGCGGTATTCCACCGAGGACATCGGCGTGCCGATCGAGGGTCTGCAGCGGTCGGCGGCCTTCGCGCTCAGCTCCACGGAGGTGATGCCGATCTCCGACATGCCGTAGCCGTTGCACAGATAATAGCCCATGGCATTAAAGAAATGCAGGGTCTCCGGATTAATGAAACTGCCGCCGGTGATCGTAAACAGCACGCTGTCGCCGAACAGGCTGCCGCGCACTTCCTTAAATAACTTTTTGCAGATCGCTTCTCCGCCGGGCAGCTTCAGCAGTTTTTCGGAGAGCGCCAGTCCTTTCTTGAACTTGGCTTCGGTCTTTTCGCCGCGGTCGTGGATCGTCCGCAGCACCTCGCTGTGGATCTTTTCCCAGAAGAGCGGCACCGCGAAAATGTGCGTCACCTTGTGACGGCGGATGGTGCTCAGCAGGGTCTGCGCGGAAAGGTCGTTCAGCAGCACGAAGGTCCTTGAGAAGAAGGAAAACCAGATATAGACCGCGATCAGCCCGAATACGTGATAGAACGGCAGGAAGGTCAGCAGCTTCAGTTCGCCTTCATAGTGCTGCTTGATCCGGTCATTCCGGCAGATGATATCATAACTGTCGCGGATCTGATGGCAGAACTGCTCCGCGCTGTAACAGCAGATCTTGATGTGGGAGGAGGTGCCGGAGGACATCACCATCAGTTCGCTGCCAAATTCGCCCTTTTGCGCGGGCGTTTCGGCTTCGGAGATCTCTTCCTCCATGATCGTCGGGATGCTGAACTTTCGTCCGTCCGTGATCACGGCGATCGCGTTCGTGTCCTTCAGCGCTGTTTCCAGTGTCCCGTCATCCAGACGGGTATTCATCAGCAGCGGTCTGCAGCCGATCAGCAGGATGGCCCAGAAAAGCTGGATCCACGATACGCTGTTGTCCATATGCAGGCCGATCACGCTGTCCTTTTCGGGGTCGTTCAGCATGCTTTTCAGGGTTGCGGCGCGCTTTTCCAGCTGCTCACGGCATTCCCCGTAGGTGATCTTTTCGATCGTATAGCCGCGGCTACGTTCAAAGAACGTGTTCCCGGCTTCGGAAAACATGGAATCATACAGGGAGGAAAAACGCTTGTCGCTGTTTTCAAAGGCTTCATATTTCTTCTGGACATAAGTATTTACATCCTTATATCCGCCGATGTTGGTCAGCTTCACCCTGCTGCCTCCTTGTTTTGTTTCTTTATCAGTTTATCGGGCCGGAACCGTTATCTGTTCCGTGAATTCCCGGATGGCTTCTGTCAGGATCTGTTCCTCAGGGGTATCCGCGCCGTTTTCTTCCGGCAGCAGATCCGTATGCCGCGCGTTTTCGATCCTGCAGAGGAATATCAGCGGATCCTCCCTGCCCGTGAGCGCCTTTCCCGTGCTTTCCTTTTCCGGCACGGTCTCGTCCATCCCGCTTTGAATGATCAGCACCGGTTTTCCGGAACTGATCAGCGCTTCCGATGCCTTTTCAAACGGAAGGCTGCCGTTTTGCAGGAACAACCCGCCCATCAGGAAAGGCGCGCCGGTGTAGACGACAGGCCCCGCGTATTTCAGGGCCGTCTCGAGCATCAGGCCGGAGACCGTCTCAAATCCGTTGATGCAGATAACTGCTGACACCGCTTCGTCCCGGCTCTCGATCGCTGCCGCCCAGCCTCCGGCGCTGTGGCCGATCAGCATGACCGGCATGCCGGCATAGCGGCTGCTCTTCAGCATGTCCAGCGCCGCTTTCGCGTCTACAGCCCGCTGTTGCAGGCTCATCACGCCGCTGCCCTCGCTTTTTCCGGTGCCTGTGCCGTCAAAGCACAGCGCGTCCCAGCCGGCTTCCGTCAGGATCCGCCCAAGGCCTGTCATGTCCGCTGCCCCGGCGTGAAAGCCGTGCAGGATCACCGCGATCCCTTTCGGCGTTTCAGCTTCGCTGTGCAGGATCCATCCCTGCAGCATCCGTTCACCGGAGGGGAATGTGATCATTTCCGCGTCCGCGAAGAGGACCGGCGTGTCAGCCATCCTGTCATACCGGCTGAAATAGACCGTAAAAAAGACAGCCACGCCTGCGGCTGAAAGGATGATCCATGTGCTGAGGAGGATGGCAAGCGCCTTCAGCCATCGGAAGCCCGTCTTTTTTCCGGCGTTCATATCCATTCTCCTGTGATCCTTTGCCTTTTCATCAGGCGTTTTTTCCTGATCCGGCAAGGCTGTTTGCGTAGGAACATACCAAACACTATTATATCACACATGACCTGTTTTGCAAATATAAATGCGTATTTCGTCAGCATTTCGTCCGCTTTCCGGCGCTTTGGTCCCCATCGAAGCGTCGCACCGTCCGCGTCTTTCCGCCCCCCCCGTCTCCCCGGGTGAAAGGGCATCGTTTTCCACTTTCTCGCTGTCCGGCATCTTCGTTTTTATCGTTTTTATCAGCCCGGCGCCTGTCCTTCTGCCCGGGGGTCGCGGCATCTTTGCTTGCCACAGGCCGGGCTTTTGTTTATAATGAAACAAACAGAGAAGGGAGGCGCGCGCATGCCGGGATCAGGCCGCATCATTTATTATCATCTGCCCGGGCTTTTTGAGTTTACCGATCTTTACCGGGTCTTCCTTCAGCTTTACCGGGATCACCGGGACTGGTTCTATGATGACTGCCGCATCGCCTCCATCTACGGGGCTCCGGCGGATTGCCTCTGGGGCGGCGGTCGGGTCGGCTTCGGGGACGCGGATCTGTCCTCGGTCCTTTCTCTCGTCCGGGAGCACGGCATTTCCGCCCGTCTCACGTTCAGCAATTCTCTTCTGCGGCCATAGCATCTCTCAGATCCCCGTTGCAATCGTCTCTGTGAGTCTTTTCAGCACGCGGGCCCTGTTCAAAGCGGCATCATCGTCCATTCCGATCTTCTGCTTCAGTACCTGAAGCAACGTTATCCGGATTTTTACTTCGTATCCTCCACCACCAAGGTCCTTACCCGGTTTGAGGATCTCCGTTCAGAACTGGATCGTCCTGATTTCCGCTTTGTCGTTCCCGATTTCCGTCTCAATAAGGCCTTTGATCAGCTTTCCGCCCTGACAGACATGCAGAAAAGCAAGGTCGAATTCCTCTGCAATGAATGCTGCAGCATCTCCTGTCCGGACAGGAAAGCCTGTTATGAAAATGTCAGCCGCAAAAATCTGGGGGAGACATGCCCGGATCATCGCTGCGCCTCCCCGGATGCCGGTCAGGGCTATCGTTTTTCAAAAGCCATGCGGAATCCGTCCTTCATCAGCCTGTTCGATATCCGTACGGTCTATCTTCCGCTCGGTTTTTCTCATTTCAAGATCGAGGGGCGCAGCCTCGGCAGCGCGGTCATTCTGGAATTCCTGCTCTATTATCTCACCCGCCCGGAATTCCATCTGCAGGTGCGTGAGGAGATCTATCTTGATAGCATGCTGGATCTTTTCTGATCCCTTTTTCCTTTTCTTCATCGCGGAGTACAGAGAATCTTGACTCCGCCGCGCTTTTCGTAATCAGCAAAACCCCGTTAATCAAAGAGGACTGTGAAATCCGCTTTCACAGCCCTCTTTGATATTTGGGATCATTTCGTTCAGTTTTTCATCAGCAGTGCTTCGATGCTGCCGTGTTCGTTATCCTCCAGGAAGAGCAGATCCCCCCTCGCGGCGTCAAGGATCATGTAATAGCGATGATTCACGCAGACACGCCACTGAGGAAGCGCCGGATCTGTCACATCATAGAAAAGTACGGGATCAAAAATGGTTTCGGCTTCTTTCCCAAGCGCGGTCAGACAGGCGGATACAGTCTCAAGGATCTTCTCCTCGGAGATGCCGTCCGTACCCGGCGTTCCCCATACACGGCGGGTCCACCAGTAATATTCTTTTCCTTCAAGGATCATCCGTGCCGTTTCGTCTTTACCGTAGATCTCGTCCAACTTCTGCTTCCACGCGGCGCAGAACGCGGCCTTGTCTTCCAATGACCAGAAATAGAAATACGCTCCGTTTTCATCGTAGAGATCCGTCACATTCATCAGTTGAAGATCATCCGGAGCAAGCGGCAGATTGGCTTCAGACTGTTTCCTTTGAGTATTGGTGAATCGCCTGTCTCCGCGCGTGTGATCCATCCACTCGCCGTTTTCCCCCAGCAGATAACGGTATTGCACGTTCCCTGCATGGTCAGTAAATGTGACGATCCACACGCTTTCTTCTCCGTTCAGATACTCCCCGCTGATCACTTTCTCCGCTTCGGCCTTCAGCAGGCGCGCCTCACTGAAGTTCAGTTCCTCCTGTTCCGTCAGGGAAGAACAGCACAGCTCGATCACTTCGATCTGTTCCTCCCGGGAGGGGATCGTATCATCCTCGGCATGGCAGACCGGAATCATCATGCCTATCAGGAGGATGCACAGCAGGGATATCATATGCTTCTTCATGTTCATGTCCTCTCTTTCCTGTTGCCCTTTATCTTGCTTTTTTTACCGCGGACAACAGAAAGATTTTACCACGGCCGGCGCGTGGTGTAAACAAATGAGGCTGTTAACATATGTAAAAAGTCGTGGTATGCTCCTGATCCGGGCTGTCATCCATACAACAAAAAAGAATCCTCGAAAACATGGTTTTCAAGGATTCCTGTTGGCGGAGAAGGAGAGATTCGAACTCTCGAACGGTTTTACCCGTTACACGATTTCCAGTCGTGCGCCCTCGACCAAGCTAGGCGACTTCTCCACTTGGTCAACGCAAAGATAATAGCATATCCATCCTTGTTTGTCAAATACTTTTTTTCTCTTTTTCGGGCCTTTTTCATGCTTTGGTGTCAATGCCGCGTTTCGCGGTTCACACCCTTCTCTTCCGTTTCTCGTGTTTTCTTCCATACCAAAGCCCGGACAGGTTTTCGCGCCTGTCCGAGCTGCCTTGTTTTGTTTGATCTGTGTTCCTCAGTTCAGCTTGATGCCGTACATGGCGGCATTGCCCTTGCTGCAGGTGCCGATCACCAGCACGTTCTTATATACCGCGGGGCTGCTCTGGATCGTTCCGCCCAGGTTCAGGGTGGAGATCTCCGCGCCGCTCACGCCGTCCAGCAGGTGCAGCACGCCGCTCTCGTCCGCCTGAATGATCCAGGCGTTCCCCAGCTCGTTGTACACAGCCACGGGGGAGGAGACAGCCGTCGTGGTCAGCTCGCGGGTCCAGCGGATCTTGCCGCTCTTCTTTTCAAAGGCCATCACAGCGCTTGTCTTGCCCTTGCCGGTCATGTTCACCGTGAAGATCACCAGGTCATCGATCGCGTTTTCACCGATCACCGGGCTGGCTTTGCATCCGGCCAGTTCGCTGCTGTTGTAAACGCAGCTCACATCCGCTTTCCAGATCTCTTCGCCGGTCAGGGCGTCCAGACGGCGGATCACACACTTTCCGTCCTTCTTTAGGCGCTCATAGCAGGTCGTTCCGGTATACAGGCCCAGATTGCCGTCCTCGTCAAAGTCCAGCGCGATGCTGGCATCCGTATTGTCGCCGCAGTCCACCGCCCACACCGTATTCATGGTGGTGGTGTCCACGCAGCGCAGCAGGCCGTAGGTATCCGCCATGTACACATATCTGCCGTACATGGCCGCGCTGCTCTCAATTCCCGTGCGGTTGTCCTTCTGGGCGTTGGCCTTGCTCTTCAGGTACACCGTGTCGGCATTGATGGTCAGGTTCGTCGCGCCGGCAGGGAAGGTGGTATGCAGATCCACCGTGTACAGCAATCCGTTCTCGCCGCCGATGATCAGCGCGTCACCGTCCTCCTGGCTCAGGAACAGGCCGGTTCCGTCAAAGGCGCCGTTGGCGGAGTATTGTTCGTTCTGGCGGCCGTTCAGGAACAACAGCTGTTTCTGATCCACCAGGTTGTATACATAGTATCCGATCGATCCGGTTTTGTTGGCCAGCTTGGAGACCGCCTGACCGATGCCCATGATCGGGCGGGAGTAGGGATCGACCGCCGCGCTGCTCTTCAGCGGGAAGCCGATATTGATGCAGTCGCGGGTCTGTTCGCCGGTCGTCAGGTCCAGGAAGTAGATCTTTCCGTCCAGCGCGCCGAAGATCACTTCCTTCAGTCCCTGCTTTTCCTTTTTCGCGTCATACAGGTTCATGATGGCGCGTACATCGCCGGGCCACTTGATAATGGCGGGCTGTGTGCCCCAGCCGACACCGTACAGCGTGCCGTCGCTCGTCTTCAGGCTGCCCAGATCCTTCTTCCACAGGATCTCCATCTGTCCGGTCGTGATCTCCACGGTGCTGTAGGCGGCATTGCGGCGGAAGTTGTCGCCGCGGAAGGTGAAGATACCGTTATTCGCGTAGGTATAGTGGTTCGGGTCGGGCGCGTTGTAGGGCAGCTCACGGGTGAAGCCGGATTGCTTCTTTCCGCCCTTATAGATCGCCTGCAGCAGCTTCACCAGCGAGGGATCGGTCCGGCCGGTCACGGCGGCAGCGTCCAGCACAGGCATGGGGGTCGCGGTGGGATCCGGCACCTCGGTCGGTTCCGGGGTCTCGGTGGGATTGGGCGTCGGTACCTCCGTCGGCATCGGGGTGGGCTCCGGCGTGATCATCTCCGTGGGGGCCGGGGTCGGCACTTCGGTCTCCGCCGGCGCGGGGGCTTCGGTCGGGATCGCGGTCGCGTTCGCCACGGGCACAAATCCGGAGGCGTTCACATCCTCGGGCTCCTCGGTCGGGGCAGCGGTGGGCACCATGGTCACAAATACAGGCGCCTGTGTCACAAAGGGCACTTCGGTCACGGGCGCGGCGGTCACCGGCGCTTCGGTCTCAACGGCATCCTTCACGATCACGCGGATGCGCGCGTTGGTGTCCTTCAGTTCGGTGTTCAGGTTCTCGCGGATCTGCACGCGGAAGTAGCCGTCATATTCGGCGGCCAGATACACTCGCACATCCCAGGTGCCGTTGTCACCGTTGGTGTAGGTGCCGATCACTTCGCCGGTCTGCTCGTAGATCAGGCGGATCTCCGCCACGGAGGCAGAGGTCTTCACCGTAAATTCCAGCGGCTGCGCGGTGGTGCAGCTCTCGTTGTTGCCCTTCGGGCAAACGATCGTCACATTGGCGCTCGTATCCTGCGTGCTCACCTCCGGCGTGACCACGGGGGCGTTCACACCGTTTCCGGTCAGGTTGCTGAATTTTTCGCCGATGCCGTTTCCGGGCACCAGCACGAAGAAGGCGATCACCAGTCCCACGATCAGCGCGATCAGCATGGCGATCAGCACCTTGGGCCACACAGGGCTGTTATCCTCTTCCGGATAGTACGGAGGCGTGTTCTCCGGGGCGTATCCGCCGTCATCGTACGGCGAATAGGGGGATTCGCCCCTCGGCATCTCATATTCGTTTCCGTTCGCGCCGGGCTGCGGGCGTTCCGCGGGACGCTCAAAGCGCGTCGTGCTGCCGGGCGCGGCAGCGGAGGCGGGCTGGAAACGCACCGTTTCGCCGCCGGCATTGCCTGTCGGCATCCTGTCTCCGCGGTGTCTGATCGTTGTATCCGGCGCGGCGGGCATCGGCGGCACGTATTCGCGCGCCTCCGGCTGCTTCTCGGTGGATTTGATATATTGCTCGTGTTCGTTCCCTCTCATCCTGTTGGGATCGTACTGCGGGTTATAGTCATGCTTTTCGCTCAAGTTCTTTCCCTCCTTCGCGGGTCTCAGGGGTTTATCGCAATATAAAAGTATAGCAGAAAATCACGCTTTTCTCAAGCCGTTGCCCTGCATTTTACAGCCGCCGCGTTTTTTTCGCTTTTTTCGCCTTTTTCGCCTTTTCCGCCGGTTCTCAGTTTGTCCCGGCGCTTCTGTTCAGCATCACCAGCGCGCGGTTCAGGCTCGTGTCGTCATAGCTGTCCAGCGAATAGATGAACAGCATGCTGTCGATCGTTTCCTCCGCCCCCAGCACATCGCCGATCGTCACCGAAGCCGGCAGATAACGGGTGTCCACTGCCACGATCCGCTTGTAATTCATCATCAGGAAAGGCAGCAGGCTGTTGGCAAAGCTGTCCTTCATCACAAACAGCGTGCCGTTTTCCGCGTTTTCATTCTCCAGCACGGTCACACCGTGGTTGCCGTCCAGATACACGGCATACATGTCATAGGTTTCGGCGCGTCCGGGGAAGATTACATGATCATAGGTTTCACCGTCAAAGGTCACTTTCACGCTCGTTTTCGGTTCCGCCGCGCGGATCGTGTCGCTTACGCTCACGGGCAGTCCGCTTCTGGAGGCTGTCGTGCCCCGGAAGCCCGTATATTCCGTGATCGTAAATGCATCCATGGCCGCCGCTGTCAGTCCGGTCTGTCCGCAGTAGGCTTCGTAGGCCGCGTACGCGCCCTCCAGCGTCCAGTGGTGATCGGTCAGGTAATACAGATCCTTTTCGCCTTCAAATAGCGGCTGCAGCTTCACAAAGCGCGGGTCATCCGTCAGCGCTGTGTACGCCGCGCGCTCCTCCTCAAACAGCGTTTGGCTCAGCGGCCCCATCCGGTCCGCCAATACCTCGCCGTGGGTCGGCGGTGTGATGAACGCGCAGCTTACACCGTACTTTTCCGCCATCCGGATCAGATTGTCCCGTGTCCGGCACAGCGTTTCCGCGTCCGCGTCCACAGGCTTCTCCACCAGGCTGTTTCCGGCGATCCACGCGCCCAGCTGGCTTCCGCGCCCTGTCGCCACATTATATACGGCATTCACGGATACCAGCGTGTCTCTTCCCGGCAGGTGATCGGAAAGATAGGTTTCCAGGTCATTGTTAAAGGTCCATTCAGTCAGGCTTTCCGGAGCCTTCAGCCCGGCCAGCGCGCGGCGTTCCCGGTCGGAAAAATCTTTTCCCGGCAGCACCAGCGTGCAGATCCCGATCACCAGCAGCAGGGGAAGCGCGCCGTAGGCGATGACCCGGTCCCAGACTGCTGATTTTTTCAGCTTCTTATCATCATCCATGCGGGTCTCTCCTTAGAATTGGAAGTACACAAAAGGCGCGAAGCCCTCCGCCGCCAGCGCCGCCAGGCACAGCAGGAACAGAAGGATCGTCAGCACACGCTTCACCGGCATCGGCAGTTTGATCGCCGGGGCAAAGCTGATCCCGGCGCACACCAGCATCATCGGCAGGTAAGAAACACAGGTCAGCAGGGCTTTGGAACTGATGGGGGAGAAGGCGAAGATCGTTCCGGCCAGCTGTCCGCCGAAGCCGGAAAACAGCCCCCAGCCGATCACCACCAGCAAGAAGGTCACAGCCCTTCTCAGCAGGCGCGGGATCGCTTCATACCAGGCTTTTTTCAGCATGAACCGCTTCTCGATCATCAGCAGCGCCGCGAAGTAAAGTCCCCACAGCACATAGTTCCAGCCCGCGCCGTGCCACAGTCCTGTCAGCGCCCACACGATCAGAATATTCACATTTCTGCGCAGCACGCTGCACCGGCTTCCGCCCAGCGGGAAATACACATACTCGCGGAACCAGGTGGTCAGTGTCATGTGCCAGTGCCGCCAGAAGCCGGTAATGGAATCCTCGCGGTAGGGTCTGTCAAAGTTTTCAGGCAGCCGGAAGCCCATCGCTTCGCCAAGGCCCAGCGCCATGTCGGAATAGCCCGAAAAGTCAAAAAAGATCTGGAATGAGAATGCCAGAATGCCGATCACGGCGCCGATCGATCCGGCGCTCGCAAAATCGCCGTTGATCGTGCCCCACAGCCGTCCCATGGCGTCCGCCAGCAGCACCTTCTTGCCAAGGCCTACGGTAAATCGGGCCAGTCCGTGACGGATGCCCGCCGGGGTCACGTTTGCCGGGCTGTCCAACTGCGCCTCCAGGTCGGTATAGCGCACGATCGGGCCGGCTACCAGCTGGGGGAACAGTGTCAGATACACGCCGAAGCGGACGATGCTCCTTTGCGGCTTTGCCTGCCCGCGGTACACGTCGATCAGATAACTGATCCCCTGAAAGGTAAAGAACGAGATGCCGGCCGGCAGCACCGGGTCATCAAAAGCCATGCCCCAGCCGGTCAGGCCGCGCACGGTCTCAAGGAAAAACCCTGTGTACTTGTAATAGAGCAGCGGCAGCACATTCAAAATGATCAGCCCCGCCAGCACCGCCTTCCGCTGCTTTCCGCCGCGTGTCATGAACAGGGCTCCGGCCCAGTCCAGCACCAGCACGTACAAAAGCAGGATCAGCCACAGCGGCGATCCCCACGCGTAAAACAAAAGCGAGGCCGCTAATAAAAACGGCCTTTTCGCTTTTTGCGGCAGCAGCTTATGCCCCAGCAGCACCGCGGGCATAAACAGCAGCAGAAATGTAAAGGAACAAAACAGCATTCGTTTTTCTCTCCGGTCAGCGTCCCTGCAGCACGGCGCGGGTCTCTTCAGCCGCGTCGCTGCCCACGATCAGCACCACGGTGTTGCCCTTGCGCTCCACCTTGGCCGCGCTCAGCAGCTTGTATTCATCGGGCAGGTAGTTCTGGGTCTCCTTCATGCGCTGATTCAGGTATTTGTTCAGCGCGCTCTCGGCCTTGTCGGCAGCGGCGCTGTCATTGGCGGTCAGCACGATCACGCAGCGGGCGCTCACGCCGTCCTCGCTCTCAAAGTAGACGATCTCGCTGTAGCTTTCCTCCGTAAGACCGATCAGCTCGCAGATGATCGCGCCGGGGAATTCCACAATGCCGTCCGTGTTCTTCAGCGCGTCCTTCACCGCTGCAGGCTCATTCACCGCGGGCGCGCTCGTCGCTTCCGCGGGCGCGGCGGTCGCCGCGTTCTTTTCATCGGTCTTCGTGTTATTTCCGCAGGCGCACAGGCCGGTCATCAGCACCAGCAGCAGAAGCGCGCATCCAATACTCTTTTTCTTCATATCTTTCACTTATCTCCTTTATTTCGGTTCCCAGCGCCCGGCATCCGCTTCGCTCCGGGCAAAGTCCAGCAGGCATTCCACCCACAGCTTCAGCCCGTCGTCGCCCAGGTGATACTTGCCGTCCGAGGAATAGCTTTCCTTCAGATAACCTTCCTCGTCCTTCAGCACCTCGGCGATCTCCAGATACACCGCGCCGTTCTTTTCGCAGGCAGCCTTCATGGCCACGTTGTATTTGTCCCACATCGTGCGGTAGTCTTTTTTCCGGCAGAACGCGCGTGTCACCGGGGTCAGGGACTGGAACACGATCACCGTCTCGGGGGAGGCTTCTTTGGCCAGCTCGATGATCCTTTCCACATAGCCGATCCCCTTGTCGATCGTCTCGCCGATATAGTCATTCACGCCCAGCAGGATGAACACATAGCGCGGCTTCAGCTGGCGGATGATGTTGGTCATCGTGCTCTCATCGCCGTTCAGGGTCAGGTTCACCGCGTCGCTCTGCAGGTATTTGCGGCTGGCGATATACAGCATATAGCTCTGCGCGGTAAAGAACCGTGTGCCTTTCATGAAGGCCGGGTCCTTCTTCTGCTGCTCCAGCACATACACGCGCAATTGTCTTGTGATCGAGTCGCCCACAAAAATGCAGTTGTCAAAGAAGGGATAAAGCGCCTCGTTACTCAGCCGTTGTATTGTGCTTTCTGTCTGCTCCTCCGCGTTCACACCCGGCAAAAGCAGCAGGATCATCATCAGCGCCAGCAGCGCTGCAGTCAGGCGGTGCATCATGTTTTCCCCCTTCCGTTCAACGTGTTCCATTATATGCTTTGCTCCCCTTCTTTGTCAACCGCCGGGGGCGCTTCACCCCTTGCGGGAACGGCTTTTCTATGGTATCCTGCTCATAACGCATTCTGTTTTTTTACATTGTTAAGGGTCCGCGTTTCATGCGCGTGATCCATGATCTATGAAAGGAAGTATTTCTATGGCAGATCAGTTGGATATCTCTGTATCGTTCGATGCTTATGCCGGTGAACCGAACCGTGACGGTCATCAGTTTGCTGTTCCGCTTCCGGACGGCCGTGTCCGGTTCCGTCTTCTCGCGAAGGACGCTTCTTCTGTCGTCATCGATCAGTTCGGCTCCCTCACGCCCCTTTCTCCCGCGGGGGATGGCTACTGGGAGGGCATTGCCGATCTGGGCCGCGGCTTCAAGTATTTCTTCCTCAAGGTGGACGGGGCGGATGTCCTGTCTCCCTATCTGCCCATCGGCTACGGCTGCTGCCGTCCCATGAATTTTGTGGATGTCCCGGTCGAGGGCGAGGATTGGGATGCCCTCCTTCCGTCCATTCCGCACGGCGCGGTCACCCGTCATTATTATCCCTCCTCCGTCACCGGCCGGCTGGAGGTCTGCCTTGTTTACACGCCGCCCTGCTATGATCCCGCGAAAAAGTATCCCGTTCTCTATCTCCAGCACGGCTACGGCGAAAATGAGACCGGTTGGATCTATCAGGGGCATGCCGGGCGCATTGCCGATCAGCTCCTTCACGAAGGCGCCATGCAGGAAATGCTCATCGTCATGGGCAACGGCATGACGAAGATCGACGGCAGCGATGAACGCAATGTCTTCACCCGTGTCATCCTGCAGGATCTGATCCCCTTCATTGAAAAGACCTATAATGTCCACACCGATAAATGGCACCGCGCTATGGCCGGTCTCAGCATGGGCAGTTATCAGACTTCTCTCGTCACCATGTCCCATCCGGAGCTTTTCGGCTACGCCGGCATCTTCTCCGGTTTCATGCGCGCGCCCTGGGGCGGCGCGCCCGAGGCGCATCTGGCCATTCTGGATGATCAGGCGCTTTTCTCCTCCAGCTATCGTGTTTTCTACCGCGCCATGGGCACGGAGGATATTTTCTTCGCGTCCTTCGCGGCAGATGATGAAATGCTTTCCGCCAAGTCGCTTCCCATCATCCGCCAGACCTTCCCCGGCGGCCATGATTGGAGCGTCTGGCGCCGCTGCATCCACGCCTTCCTGCCCCTTCTTTTTAAGGAATGACCGGGCCTGCGCTCTGCTTCTGTCCATCAGCGGCTGTGTCTGCATTCACCTTTTTTGGATGCCGTATCTTCCGCGTCCCGCGTGATCCACAGGTTCGGGCGCGCGCGTCACGCTCTGCTGTCTGGTATCAGCTTCAGTCATGACGCGTGACGGGGTATGAGCATTTTCCGGTCAACACCCTGTTGCGTGCCCTCTTTTCTGTGGTATACTGTAGTCGAAAATCGGAATCTTTCCCGTCTGCCGCCGTTCTGGTCCGGCGTCCTTCCGGGATCGTCTGTTATAAAAGGAGAATGATTATGACCCGCTGCAGCAACGAACTCAGAGAACATACGATCATCCCCGGCTTTGTGGCCACGGCGGATGGCAGCTGCCTCATCAGCACCGGCAATACCAAGGTCATCTGCACGGCCTCCATCGATGAATCCGTTCCGCCCTTCCTGCGCGGCAAGGGCATGGGCTGGGTCACGGCGGAATACGCCATGCTGCCCGCCTCCACCGGCCATCGCAAGGCCCGTGACGGGGTCAAGAAGGATGGCCGCGGCGTGGAGATCAGCCGTCTCATCGGCCGCGCGCTGCGTCAGGCGGTGGATCGCCGTTATATGGACGGCTTCACCATCACCATCGACTGCGATGTGCTTCAGGCGGACGGCGGCACCCGCACCGCCTCCATCACCGGCGGCTTTGTCGCGCTCTGCCTCGCGGTGGATAAACTCCTCCGGCAGGGCAAGCTTAAGCAGTCTCCCATCATCCATCAGATCAGCGCGGTCTCTGCCGGCATCTGTGAAGATGTCCCCACGCTGGATCTTTGCTACGAGCAGGATTCCTCCGCGCAGGTGGATATGAACTTCGTCATGGATGACGCCGGTCATTTTGTTGAATTGCAGGGCACCGGCGAAGGCCGTGCCTTCTCGGATGAAGAACTGGCCTCTCTGCTTTCGCTGGGCAAGAAGGGCTGCATGGAATTGCAGGCGCTTCAGCGCGAAGCCCTTGGCGAGGCCGTGTCCGTCATCGCGCCCAGGCGTGTCATCGTTCTGGCCAGCAATAACGCCCATAAGGTGGTCGAGCTCAAGACCATGCTGGGCGATCGCTACACCGTCCTCTCCATGAAGGAAGCCGGCATCGATACCGATATCGATGAAAACGGCGAGACCTTCGAGGAAAACGCCCTCATCAAGGCGCGCGCCGTGTGCCGGCTCACCGGTCTTCCGGCGCTGGCGGATGACAGCGGTCTCGCGGTCGATGCCCTCGGCGGCGCGCCCGGTGTCCACAGCGCCCGCTATGCCGGTGAACACGGCAATGACAAGGCCAATAATGATCTCCTCATCGAAAACATGAAGGATGTTCCGGATGAAAAGCGTACCGCCTCCTTCGTCAGCTGCGTGGCGCTGGTCACGCCCTGGGGCGAGGAGGCTGCCCGTGAGGGCCGCTGCCCCGGTGTCATCATCCACGAAAGCCGCGGCAACGGCGGCTTCGGCTATGACCCCTATTTCCTGTATGAATCGGGCCGCACCTTCGCGGAAATGGGCGCGGAGGAGAAGAACGCCATCTCGCACCGCGCCATCGCCATGGCCGCCATGCTGCCCGTCATTCTCGAAATCCTGTAAGGAGGGGCCTTCCCATGATCACACTCGGTGTCGTGTCCGATTCTCATGGCGATAAAGGCCGCCTCGGCAACATCATGATGATGTTTTAGTATAAGAAGGTGGACGGGGTCATCCATCTGGGGGATGGCTGCCGGGATATGGAGCCCTATGCCGCGGCCTTCAGACAGGTCTGGCAGGTCGCCGGCAACTGTGATTTTTCCTCCCTTCCGCGGGAGGAGGTCATCACGATAGGCGGACAGCGCATCCTGATCACCCACGGGCATCGCTTCATGGTCAAGAGCAGCACCACGCTGCTCGGCATAGAGGCGGAGGAGCAGGGGGTCAAAGCCGCGCTCTTCGGTCACACGCACGAGCCCTTTATCGATTATCACGGCGGCATCCTGCTGCTGAACCCCGGTTCCGCGCATGACGGCTGCTACGCCATATTGAAGATCCACGATAACGGCATGGTGGAGGGCGAGCTCAACCGCCGCGCCTGACACACGGCAGGGGAGAGATCTTCTTTGGATCCGTGCCATCCGCGTCCGAGCATACTTCCCTTTCCGCTTTTTTCCGTTGTTCCCTGTACCGATCAAAAGCAAAAATGTGTCCGGCAGCGTGTCGGGCACATTTTTTACATCTGTACTCTACCACACTTTGGAGTGACCTGCAATGAACCTCTGCTGACTTTTTCTATCCTTTTCTATCCTTTGTTCAACCTCTTCGCGCCTTTTGTGACCTTTACTGACCTGATTTAATATTTTTGTAACATTTAACGGCGCTCTCTCTTTTTTCGCGCCTCGGCCGCCTGTTTTCCGCGCTGTTTTTTCGCGAAAAAGCGCCTTCTCCTCCGTCACGGGTTGCGGCGCGCCGCAAAAAGGTGGTATAATCTTGATGATCAGGCGGAGTATTCCGCTGTCCTTTGCGTTATCCGGCTCCGCGGCCGCTTTATATCTTCAGAAAGGAAGCACGATACCATGTCCAGCCGAAAAGAAAAATGGATGAGTCAGCTTGCCGCGCTCCTGCGGGATGATGATGTTTTCTGGAATAACGAGATCAAGGCCAATATCTTCGTCAGTTTTTCCCTGATGATCCTCGCGTTTGTGCTGGTGCTGTCCTATGTCCTGGCTTCAGCCGGGGTCTTCAATGTTCCGAAGGAGCATATGCAGCTCACCATGATCATCAATATCCCCATCATCCTCGCGGCCATCATCGTCAGCAATGTCTTCAAGGGTCAGAAGAAGTGGATCAAGTACATGCTCTGTATCACCAGCATCCTGACCGCCGGGGCCCTTGGCGCTGTGCTCAATATCTTCGTTGCCCTCATCTGGGCCATTCCGGTCATCCTCAGTGTCCGCTATTACAGCGTGCGCCTCACCGGGATCATCGCGCTCCTCACTGTGGTCGATATGCTGGTCTCCCTGTATTTCTTCGGCATCGCGGGCATGGTCGATCTTAATCTCGTCAAGGTTCCCGCGCAGGCCACCCTGCAGGTCACGGATACGCTCCGTGATGCTGTCACCGCCCATGGTTATGATCTGCACACCTATCTCAGCGCTCTGTTCCGCGGTTCCTTCATGCCGCGTCTGCTTTTGTTCATCATCATCGCCTTCACCTGTCTGGAACTGTCCCGCCGCGCGCATGAGAATATTCTGGAGCAGGCCGCGATCTCCCGCAAGACGGAGGGCATGCGCACGGAGCTTTCGATGGCCAGCGCCATCCAGAGCGGCGTGCTGCCCAAGTTCTTTCCGCCCTATCCGGCCAGAAAGGAATTCGATATCTACGCCACCATGACACCGGCCAAAGAGGTCGGCGGTGATTTTTACGATTTCTTCTTCATCGATGATGATCATTTCATGCTCGTCATGGCGGATGTTTCCGGCAAGGGCGTTCCGGCTTCGCTTTTCATGATGACCAGCAAGATCCTGCTCAAGACCTCCGCGCTCCATAGCATGTCGCCCGGCGAGATCGCGCAGAGTGTGAATGATATCCTCTGTTCGGATAATGTGCTGGATATGTTCGTCACCGTCTGGATGGGCATCGTGCAGCTTTCGACCGGCGAGGTCGTCTCCATCGATGCCGGCCATGAATATCCCATCCTGTGCCGCGCGGACGGGCGGTACGAGGTCTTCAAGGATAAGAAGGGCTTTGTCCTCGGCGGCATGGAAGGCACGCGTTACCGGGAGACTGCCTTCACGCTGGCGCCGGGCGATACTCTTTTCCTGTATACCGACGGTGTTCCGGAGGCGACCGACCGCAATGAAGCAATGTTCGGCATGGATCGCACCCTTGCCGCGCTCAACAGCGATCCTTCCGCCGGTCCGGCAGCGCTGCTGCAAAATGTCCGTTCCGCGGTCGATACGTTTGTCGGCGACGCGCCGCAGTTTGATGATCTCACCATGCTCGCTTTCCGCTACAACGGCCCTGACGCGAAATGATCATCTGACCGGGCGGTTCTCCGGCGGCACGGTGTGTTCACGCGCGTGACCGCTCCGTTCCGGTTTATCCGTTTCCATCCCCTGATCCGCGTAGTAAAAATCCCCGGGAGAAGGTGCTTTCCTTCTCCCGGGGATGCTTTTATGTTTGATCGTCTGTGATCAGTTCTTGCTGCTCTCCATCTTGTCCACTACGCGCAGCGTGAGGGTCAGGTCGGTATAGATGCCGTCGCCCAGCTTCGCCGCGGCTTCCAGATCCGCTGTCCAGGTGGACAGATCCACGATGCCGGTCAGACCTTCCAGACGGTATACCGTGATGGTCAGTTCATCACCGGCGCCGAAAGCGCCCACGGCCTTGGTCAGCGCGCTCTGGTCGGTCACCACCTCGCCGTTCACCGCCACAATGATATCACCGGGCAGAATGCCGGCTTCGGCGGCCGGGGTGCCGTCTTCCACCGCTGCCACATACGCGCCGGAGGGCAGTACGGAGCCGCTGGTGTTGCGCAGCGTCAGCACGCTCACGCCCATGCGGGGCTTGCCGGTCAGGCCGTTGGCCGCGGCAGGAGTCTCTTCGGTCTTTTCTTCCTTCGCGGTCATGCCGGGCACATAATCCTTCAGCACGCTTTCGATCAGCGGCTTGGCCACATTGATCGGGATGCACATGCCGATGTTGTCCACATCCGCGCCGGCAAAGACGTTGGTGGAATACTTGCGCGCGGGAACGCCCATCAGCTGTCCCAGCACATTGAACATACCGCCGCCGCTGTTGCCGCTGTTGATGGCGGCGTCCACCTGGATCATGGTGTTGGTCACGCTGGTCTTGCGGCCGTAGCGGTCATAGGTGGTATCGGTCACATTGCGGTTCAGCGCGGAAACCACACCCACCGTCAGGGTACGGGCAAAGCGCTCGCCCAGCGGGTTGCCGATCACGATGGCCCATTCGCCCACCTGCAGCTGATCGCTGTCGCCCAGCTGCACAGGCGCGACATTCAGGTCTTCCACCAGCAGCACGGCGATATCCAGATCGGCGTCATAGCCCATCACGGTCGCCTCATGCTCTTCCTCGTCAGCCGCGGTGGTGATGGTCACGCGGGTCGCGTTCTCGACCACATGATAGTTGGTCAGAATGTGGCCGTAAGCGGTGATCACCACGCCGCTGCCGGTGCTGTAAAGGCGTTCCTGGGTCTCGCGCTGATAGCCGTAGTTATCACCGTAGCCAAAGTTCCAGCCAAAGTTGCCCCAGCCGTTATTATAGGTGGTCACCTGCTGGTAGTTGTTCACGCCCACCACGCTGTCACGCACGCTGTTGGATACCTCGATAAACGGGCTGGTCACCTTGGAAGCATCCGTCTGGGTATTGAGGATACTGTTGATCTCATCCGCGGAGATGCTTCCGGTCACCTCTTCCGCTCCGGCGAAGCCGACTGTCATCAGCATGGCCCAGATGAGCAGCAGGCTCGTGAACGCCATCATCTTTTTCATCATTGCATCAGTCCTTTCGTCCCGGAACTTATCCTTTTTCCGGTACGGGGCTATTATACTACATTTTTTCGGTTTGTGATCCCTATGTCACGATGATGTCATAATTTATATTCCCCGCTCTTTGAAAAAGACCGCTCCCGCGATTGGGAGCGGCCTTCATTCAGGCTGTTTATTCAGCTTTTTCCGCCTTTTTCGCGGTCTTCCGGGGGGCCTTTTTGGCAGGCTCCTTCACCGGCTTTTCAGCGGTCTCGGTCTTTTTCGCGGCGGTCTTCTTTGCTGCCTTCGCGGGCTTTTCCGCTTCCGCGCCGGCCTTCACGGCAGCCGTTTTCCGGGGCGTTTTGGCCTTCGCGGGCTTCTTTACGCTCTCTTCGGCAGGGATCACCTCTGCAGGCGCTGCTTCCGCGGGCTTTTCCTCGGCTTTTTCAGCAGTCTCCGCGGGGGCGGCCAGCAGGGTCTCATACAGCTTCAGATAGGTATCCGCGCTGTGATCCCAGCTGTAATCGCCGCTCATGCCGCGCTTCTGCAGCTTTTCCCACACGGCCTTGTCGGTCCTGTAGTAGTTCAGGGCGCGGCGCAGGGTGTACAGCATGTCGTGCGCGTTGTAGTTAAAGAAGCTGAAGCCGTTTCCGGCGTCATTGTAATCATTGTAGCTCAGCACGGTGTCGCGCAGGCCGCCCGTCTCGCGTACGAGCGGGATGGTGCCGTAGCGCATGGCCAGCATCTGGCTCAGACCGCAGGGCTCAAACTGGCTGGGCATCAGGAAGAGATCGGCGCCGGCATACAGGCGGTGCGCCAGACCGGCATCCATGCAGAAGCGCGCGGCTACGCGGCCGGGATACTGCTGCTCGGCCCAGCTGAACAGGTTCACATAGCGGCTGTCGCCCATGCCCAGCACCACAAACTGCACATTCTCGTTCATGATATCGCTGATCACATAATCGATCAGGTCCAGACCCTTCTGGTTGTTCAGACGGCTGATGATGGCCAGCAGGGGGATGTTCTCATCCACGGTCAGGCCCAGTTCCTTCTGCAGCTCGCTCTTGCAGATCTTCTTGCCGCTCATGTCCTCCACGGTGTAGTTGGCCGGGATGGTCTTGTCGGTGGCAGGATCGTATTCTGTGGTGTCGATGCCGTTCAGGATGCCGCTCAGATGATTGTTCTTGGCGCGGAGCAGTCCGTCCAGGCGCTCGCCGTAGTAGGCGGTCTGGATCTCCTCGGCATAGCTTGGCGAGACGGTGGTGATCTCATCGCTATAGACCAGCGCGGCCTTCATGTAGTTGGCGCAGCCGTAGCATTCCAGCTTGTCATTGGTGAACAGGCTGTCACCCAGACCCATGATGTCCTGTACGTCACGGATGGAGAAGATGCCCTGATACTGCAGGTTGTGGATGGTGTACACCGTCTTCATCTTGGCGAAGAAGGGCAGATGCGCGTACTGGATCTTCAGCAGGGCCGGCACCATACCGCTCTGCCAGTCATGGCAGTGGATGATATCGGGTTGGAAGCCCAGCAGGGGCAGCGCGTTCAGGCAGGCGCGGCAGAAGAAGCCGAAGCGTTCAAATTCGTCGCCGCCCATGCCGTAGATATAATTGCGGTTGAAGTAGAATTTGTTGTCGATGAAGTAGAAGGTCACACCGCGGTACTGCAGCTCCTCAATGCCGCAGTACTGCTTGCGCCAGCCCAGATCGATCTCAAAATCGCAGGCGTGACGCAGCTGCTGGCGGTAACTATCGGGGATCTGGCCGTAAAGGGGCAGCATCACGCGCACGTCATGGCCCTTGGCTGCCAGCACGGGAGACAGAGCGCCCACCACATCGGCCAGACCGCCGGTCTTGATGAAAGGTACGCACTCCGCGGCAGAGAAAAGGATCTTCATAGTTTTGTCCTCCGGTTCAGGTTGGGAGAACGCTGCGCGCTCTCCGGGGGTTTTGTGAAAGGGCTGCCGGCTTCGCGGCAGCCCGGAAGATCAGATGGTGGTATCCTTCGCGATCACGATGGGATACTTTTTCGCGCCGATCAGACGGGTGTTGTCCAGCACGGTCACCTGCTTGTCCAGAATGCAGCCATCCAGCTCTGCCTTGCGCATGATGATGGCATCCTGCATGACGATGCAGTTGCGCACCACGGCGCCCTTCTGTACGCGTACGCCGCGGAACAGAATGGAGTTCTCCACCGTGCCCTCGATCACGCAGCCGTCGGCGATCATGGAATTGGTCACCTTCGCGCCTTCAATGAAGCGGGTGGGCATTTCGTCGCGCAGCTTGGTCAGCACAGCGGTGTTGCCGTAGAACAGCTGCTTGCGCACGGCGGGGATCAGCATGTCCATGCTGGCCTCGTAGTAGGCGGGGATGCTGTCCAGCCTCCACACCTTGCCGGGGCATTCATAGCTGCCCATCTTGAGGGAGCCGTCACGCAGACCGTTCAGCAGCAGCTCGCGGGTCAGGTGGTGCATGCCGCGCGCCACAGCGCTGTCCACCAGATTGATCAGCAGCTCGCGGCGGATGACGAAGGCTTCCATGAAGGTGTTGGGATAGTGGGGGATGCCGGGATTGATCTCCATCTGGAGCACGCGGCCGTTCTCGCCCAGCTCCAGATAGCGGCCCGCGCCGTTGCGAAGCACGCCGGGATCACGGGTGTAGAGCAGCGTGATATCCATGCCGCTCTCCGCGTGCTGACGCACCATTTCATCAAAGTTGCAGGTGAACAGCATATGGGTGTCCGTCACCACGGCATAGCGTTCCTTGCTCTTGCGCAGGAAGTGCATATTGCTGCGCAGGGCATCCAGGCAGCCCGCGTACACGCCCACGTTGTCATGGGTGAGGAAGGGCGGCAGGATGACCAGGCCGCTGCGCTTGCCGTGCAGGTCCCATTCACGTCCGCTGCCCAGGTGATCCATCAGGCTCTGGTAATTGCGCTGCACGATGACGCCCACATGGCGCACACCGCTGCTGACCAGGGAGGACAGGGGGAAGTCGATCTGACGGTAACGGCCGGCCATGGGGACTGCCGCGATCGCGCGCATGGAGGTCAGTTCCTTCAGCATGGTATCGCTTTCACCGGTATAGATAATGCCTACAGTGCTCAAATCCATCTTACTTCGCCTCCTCTGCGTACTGCTCGCCGGGCTTGACCACGGTGCCCTCGGGAACGGTGATGCCGTTGCTCACGACCGCGATGAGGCCCTCTTCGCCGCCGACGACCGCGCCGCCGCGGACCACGGCGTTCTCCGCGATGATGGCACGGCGCACGACCGCGCCGCTTTCAATGACCGCGCCGGGCATGATCACGCTGTCGATGACCGTCGCGCCCTTCTTGATGCGCGCGCCGGAGGACAGAATGGAATGCTTCACATTGCCGCATACCTCGCAGCCCTCGGTGATCAGGCAGTTTTCCACCTGCGCGTCCTCGCTGATGTACTGGGGCGGCATGCCCATGTTACGGGCATAGATGCGGAACTTCTTGTCGTGCAGGTCGATCTGCGGGTTGTCGGACAGCAGGTCCATATTGGCTTCCCACAGGCTCTCGATGGTGCCGACATCCTTCCAGTAATCATTGAAGGAATAGGCCACCAGATGCTGCTCCTCGGCCAGCATGGCGGGAATGATGTTTTTGCCGAAGTCGTTGCTGCTGTTGGGGTTGGCTTCGTCCTCGGTCAGATACTTGCGCAGCTTTTCCCACGTGAACACATACACACCCATGGAGGCGTTGTTGCTCTTGGGGTTCTTGGGCTTTTCTTCAAATTCGATGATGTTGTCATTCTCATCGGTGTTCATGATGCCGAAGCGGCTCGCTTCCGCCCACGGCACCTGACGCACGGCGATGGTGGCATCGGCGTTCTTGGCGATATGATGCTGCAGCATGGCGGCATAGTCCATCTTATAAATATGGTCACCGCTCAGGATGAGCACATAATCGGGGTTGTACTGCTCAATGAAGCTGATGTTCTGATAGATGGCGTTGGCCGTGCCCTTGTACCATTCGCCGGTCGTGCCGGTGTGGTAGGGAGGCAGCACGAAAACACCGCCGTTCACAAGGTCCAGATCCCAGGGCGCGCCGCTGGCGATATAGGCGTTCAGCTCCAGCGGACGGTACTGGGTGAGCACGCCCACCACATCGATGCCGCTGTTGGTGCAGTTGGAAAGGGGGAAGTCGATAATACGGTATTTGCCGCCAAAGGGAACGGCGGGCTTGGCGACCTGTCGGGTGAGCACGCCCAGGCGGCTACCCTGACCGCCGGCCAGCAGCATGGCGACGCAGCGCTTTTTACGCAGCATAGGGAGATCATCCTTTCTCATTATATTGATAAGATCATATGCTTGAGTGGATATGAAAGCGAACAAGACCAAGGACTGCCGTGTTTATGCCTGCGGATAGCCCTTGCCCTGTCTCTTTCATCTCTGTGAGAACATTATAGCATACCCTGTATCATTTTTCTATATCTTTTTTCGAAAAAATGTTAAAAATGGCTATCTTTTTACCAAATTCGGATGTATAATGATGATTTGAACGCCTTTTCGGCCTCCGGAGACGGCAAAAAACGGGTTTCGGTTTCGGATCATCCGTCAAACGGTGAACATAATTGATATTGACAAAAAGAAACGTTCGCTTTATAATGATACCGCTGTAATGGCGATGATGGGAAGAAAGACATCCGGGATGTGTCAAGAGAGCTGCCGGGCGGTGCAAGGCGGTCACGGAAGGGTGTTATACTGGTCCCGGAGCTGCTGTGCCGAACGATCCTCCAGTAGGTGCAGCCGGGTTTCCCCCGTGACAGGGAACACGATTCGCGAAAGCTGATCGTACTGAGCGGCCGCAAGGCAATAAGAGTGGTACCGCGGAACCTGATATCAAAAAGTTCCGTCTCTTAAACTGACGTTTTGTTTCAGTGAGGAGACGGTTTTTTATTACGGTTTTTCCGCTGGCCGCGGGCGCTTCTTTGAGGGCGTTTTTTCCGTCAGGAATGATATAAAAACAGGCCGCGAAAAACGCGGCTGTCCCGATTCGGGATCATATGAGGTGATAACATGGGAAAGATCTTCAAGTTTGAAAAGGACGTGGATACCGATCAGATCATCGCGTCCCAGTATCTGCTGTTTCCCACCATCGATGAAATGAAGGCGCACACGTTCGAGTCGCTGGATACCGCCTTTGCCTCTCAGGTAAAGCCGGGCGATTTTGTGGTGGCGGATGAAAATTTCGGCTGCGGCTCCTCGCGTGAGCAGGCCCCCAGCGTGCTGAAGGCGCTGGGTGTCAAGGCCGTTGTGGCCAAGTCCTTCGCGCGCATCTTCTACCGCAATTCCATCAACATCGGCATGCCGGTCATCGTCAGCAAGGAGCTGCACGATGTCGTTTCCGCGGGCGATGAAATGGAACTGGATCTGGAAAAGGGTCAGATCACCGCGAACGGAAAGATCTATCCCTGCACCCGTCTTCCCGGCAAAATGCAGGAGATCCTGGATCAGGGCGGTCTGATCGCCAGCTTGAATAAGGAGGATTGACATCATGGGCATGACAATGGCTGAAAAGATCATCGCCTGCGCCGCGGGCGTTCCGTCGACCAAAGCCGGTGATATCGAGACCGTCACGCTGGATCGTCTCATGAGCAATGACGGCACCACCCACCTGACGATCGATATGTACAATAATAAATTAACCAATCCGCGCATCGCGGATGTTTCCAAGCTGGTCTGGATCGTGGATCACAATATCCCGGCGGACAGCCCGAAGACTGCCGCTTCCCAGAAAAAGATGCGTGATTTCGCGCGCGAGCACGGCATCACCTTCTATGAGGGCGAGGGCGTGTGTCATCAGGTGATGATGGAAAAGCACGTCCGTCCGGGCGAACTGATCTTCGGCGCGGATTCCCACACGTGCGCCTACGGCGCGCTCGGCGCGTTCGGCACCGGCGTCGGCTGCACGGATTACCTTTACGCCATGGTCACCGGCACCTCCTGGCTGCTGGTCCCGGAGACCTTGCGTTTTAATTTGAAGGGCCGCCTGCCCGAGGGCGTTTACGCCCGTGATCTGATCCTTACCATCATCGGCCGCATCGGCGCGAACGGCGCTAATTACAAGGCCATGGAGTTCGCGGGGGAGGGCCTTGCCACCCTCACGATGGCGGATCGTATCTCCATCTGCAACCTGTGCGTGGAGGCCGGCGCGAAGACCGCGCTGATGGAGGTGGATGACACCGCCATGGCGTATCTGACTGAGCATGGCCGTACGCCCAAGGCTGTTTTCACCTCCGATCCCGATGCCGTGTTCGCCAAAGTCTATGATATCGACCTGTCCGAGATCCGCCCCATCGTGGCAAAGCCCCACTTTGTGGATAATGTGGTCCCGGCGGAGGAATGCCTCGGCGTTCATATCGATGAAGCCTTCCTCGGCTCCTGCAATAACGGCCGCATCGAGGATCTGCGTGTCGGCGCCGCGGTCATCAAGGGCAAGAAGGTCGCGCCCAAGGTGCGCTTCCTCGTGGTCCCGGCCAGCCGCGCGGTCTATAAGCAGGCCATGCTGGAGGGCCTCCTCGATATCTTCATGGAAGCCGGCGCGATCGTCATGAACCCCAACTGCTCCGTGTGCTGGGGCGCCTGTCAGGGCGTCATCGGCGAGGGCGAAACGCTCATTTCCACCGGCACCCGCAATTTCAAGGGCCGCGCCGGTCACAAGGATTCCTTTGTTTATCTGGCTTCGGCCGCCACGGTCACCGCTTCCGCGATCGCGGGCGAGATCACCACGGCGGACCGCGTGTAACGGAGGGACGATATGACATTTACAGCAAAGATCTGGGTGCTGGGGGATGACATCGACACCGATATCATCCTGCCCACCGAATATCTGGCGCTCAAGAGCGTGGAGGATATGAAGCCCTACGCCTTCTCTCCGCTCCGTCCGGAGCTGGCCGCTCTCATTCAGCCCGGCGATATGATCGTGGCCGGCAAGAATTTCGGCTGCGGCTCCTCGCGTGAGCAGGCCCCCGAGGTGGTCAAGGCGCTGGGCATCTCCTGCGTGGTGGCCAAGTCCTACGCGCGCATTTTCTTCCGCAACGCCATCAATAACGGCCTTTTGCTCATCGAGAACGCCGATCTTTACGATGCCGTCACCGAGGGCGGCACGGCGGAGGTCACTCCGGGCGAAAAGATCGTCTACAACGGCAAGACCTACGAGATCGCTTCCTTGCCGGAGAATCTGATGGAGATCCTGAACGCCGGCGGGCTTGTCAAGGCCATGAGAAAACGGAACGGTCTGGGCTGAGCAGGAGGACAGAATGGGAAATACAGTTATCGAAAAGATCATTGGCAATAAGGTTGGCCATCCTGTGCGCCCCGGTGATATCGTCACCGTGCCGGTGGACTGGTGCATGGTCGATGACATCATGGTGCCGTTCTGCGTCAAAAAGTTTGAGGAAATGGGCTTCAAAAAGGTCTGGGATCCGGATCGTGTGGTGCTGATCTACGATCACTTCCTGCCGGCCACGCAGACCGATGATTCCCGTCACTTCCGCGAGGGCGACGCCTTCGCCGAAAAATACGGCATCCGCAATATCCACCGCACGGACGGCATCTGCCATCAATTGATGACCGAGGCCGGTTATGTGAAGCCGGGCGATATCTCCTTCGGCACGGACAGCCACACGGTCACCTACGGCTGTGTCGGCGCGTTCGCGACCGGCATCGGTTACACCGAGATGGCCGGCATTTTGGGCACGGGCGAGTTGTGGATCCGCGTGCCGGAATCCATTCGGGTGGAGATCAACGGCACATTGCCTCAAAATGTCACCTCCAAGGATGTCATCCTGCGCGTGATCGGCGATCTGACCGCTTCCGGCGCCACCTACCGCTCTTTGGAATTCTGCGGCAGCACCGTGGATGCCATGAGCGTGGCCGGCCGCATGACCATGTCCAACATGGCGGTGGAGGCCGGCGCCAAGTGCGGCGTGTTCGCGCCGGATGAGAAGACCTGCGAATACTGCGGCATTCCCTTCACCGAGAAGGAAAAGGCGCTGCAGGCGGACGCGGACGCTTCCTACGCGCGGGTGCTGCGCTATCAGGCGGAGGAGCTGGTGCCCGTCGTGGCCTGCCCCTCGCTGGTGGATAATATCAAACCGGTCTCCGAGGTGGCGGGCACCAGGGTGGATCAGGTGTTCCTGGGCTCCTGCACCAACGGCCGTCTTGAGGATCTGCAGGCGGCCGCCCAAATCCTGAAGGGCAAGACCATCGCCCCCTATCTCAAGATGATCGTCACCCCGGCCAGCCGCAAGGTCTACCGCGCGGCGCTGCAGGACGGCACACTGGAGATCCTGGCCGATGCCGGATGCATCATCACCACGCCGGGCTGCGGCCTTTGCTGCGGACGCGGCGGCGGCATCCTGTCGGATCATGAAGTGGTGGTCGCCACCAATAACCGCAATTTCCTGGGCCGTATGGGCACCAGCAAGGTGCAGATCTATCTGGCCTCCCCGAAGACCGCGGCCATGACCGCGCTCGCGGGCGTGATCACGCAGGCCTGACGGAAGAATAATATAAATCAGTTCACAGTATACAGAGGAGAGGTACATATCCCATGATGGACGCAAGCAAGTACAAGGTTGGTTATTTCACCCCGCCGGTCGAGCCCGGCCATGTGTATAAATGGATGCTGAAGGATCACATCGAGGTTCCGCCCACATTCTGCAGCGTGGACCTGCGTGACGGCAACCAGAGCCTCATCGTGCCCATGAGCCTGGAGGAAAAGCTGGAATTCTTCAAGCTGCTGGTCGAAGTGGGCTTCAAGGAGATCGAGGTCGGTTTCCCTGCCGCCTCCGAAACGGAATATGAATTCCTGCGCACCCTGATCGACAATCACATGATCCCCGATGATGTGACCGTGCAGGTGCTTACCCAGTGCCGTGACCACATCATCCGCAAGACCTTTGAGGCCGTGAAGGGCGCGCCCCGAGCCGTCATCCACTTCTACAATTCCACCTCCAAGGCCCAGCGCGAGCAGGTGTTCAAGAAGAGCAAGGAAGAGATCAAGCAGATCGCCGTGGACGGCGCGAAGCTGGTCAAGCAGCTTTCCGAGGAATTTGAGGGCGATTTCCTGTTTGAATACAGCCCCGAATCCTTCACCGGCACCGAGCCGGAGTATGCCGTGGAGGTGTGCAACGCGGTTCTGGATGTGATGCAGCCCACCAAGGAGCGTCCCATGATCCTGAACCTGCCTGTCACCGTGGAAATGAGCATGCCGCATGTCTATGCCAATCAGATCGAATGGTGCTCCGATCACTTCAAGTATCGTGACGGCGTCATCATCTCCAGCCATCCCCACAACGACCGCGGCACCGGCGTGGCCTGCGCCGAAATGGCCTGTCTCGCGGGCGCGGACCGCATTGAGTGCTGCCTCTTCGGCAACGGTGAGCGCACCGGCAATGTGGATGCCATCACCCTGGCCATGAATATGTACGCCCTCGGTGTGGATCCCGGTCTGGACTTCTCCAATATGCCGCATATCTGCGAGGTGTACGAGCGCTGCACCCGCATGCATGTGTATGAGCGCACACCCTATGCCGGCGCGCTGGTGTTCGCCGCTTTCTCCGGTTCCCATCAGGATGCCATCGCCAAGGGCATGACCTACTACCGTCAGAACGCGCAGCACGAATGGAACTGCCCCTACATCCCCATCGATCCCACCGATATCAGCCGCACCTATGACGCGGATGTCATCCGCATCAACAGCCAGTCCGGCAAGGGCGGCATCGGCTTCCTGCTGGAGCAGAATTACGGCTACAATCCGCCGCCCAAAATGCGCGAGGCGCTGAGCTACACGGTCAAGAGCGTATCCGATCACGCGCACAAGGAGCTGTCCGTCAAGGAAGTGCTGGAGGTGTTCGAGAGCACCTACCTCAACCGTCAGGATCCCCTGCGTGTGGACAGCGCGCACTTCATTCAGGAAAACGGCATCACCTCCGTGACATCCTTCACCCTGAACGGCAAGCAGGTTCACGCCGCCGGCAACGGCAACGGCCGTCTGGATGCCTTCGCCAATGCCCTGCGCGGCGCGACCGGCATGAACTTCCGTCTGGAGCATTACAGCGAGCATTCTCTGGATCAGAAGGGCACCGTTTCCGTGGCCTGCAGCTATGTCGGCCTTGTGTGGGATAACGGCAACATGACCTGGGGCGCCGGTACCGATACCGATATCATCCGCGCCGGCATCAACGCGCTGGTCAGCGCCATCAACAATAAAGAATGATCACATCTGTGTGAGAAGATGAGGTAACATCATGGAAAAGAAGATCGGACTCATCTGGGGCGATTGCTCCAGCCCGGAGATCATGAGAGAAGCGGTCAGGGTTCTGGACCGCGTTGCCGAAAAGTACGGCCACAAGTGGATCTACACCGATATCGCCATGGGCGGCGAAGCGGTGGATAAGTATCAGGATCCCCTCCCGCAGCATGAACTGGATAAGGCGCTCGCGCAGGATTCTGTGCTGCTGGGCGCCATCGGCGGCCCCAAGTGGGAAGGCCTGCCCGGCCCCGCCCGTCCGGAAAAGGGTCTGCTGCGCCTGCGCGCCGGCATGGGCCTGTATTCCAACAACCGTCCCGCCAAGATCTGGCCGCAGCTGGCGGCGGCTTCCCCGCTGAAGCCGGAGATCGTGGCCAAGGGCATCGATTTCATCATCGTCCGTGAGCTGATCGGCGGCGCTTACTTCGGCAAGCACGAGACCGTCACCCTCGAAAACGGCGAAAAGCAGGCGATCGACTACATGCCTTATGCCGAGCATGAGATCGAGCGCATCGGCCGCATCGGCTTTGAGACCGCCATGAAGCGCGGCAAGAAGCTGACCTGCGTGGACAAGGCCAACGTGCTGGATACCAGCCGCCTGTGGCGCGAGGTGATGCACCGTCTGCAGAAGGGATACCCCGAGGTGGAATATTCCGAGATGTTCGTGGATAACTGCGCTATGCAGATCTGCAAGAACCCCGCCCAGTTTGATGTCATCGTGACGGAAAACCTGTTCGGCGATATCCTGTCCGATGAAGCCTCCGAGATCACCGGCTCCATCGGCATGATCCCCTCCTCCTCCCTGGGCGATACCACCAACGGCCTGTATGAGCCCATCCACGGCTCCGCGCCGGATATCATGGGTCAGGACAAGGTCAATCCCATCGCCTGCATCCTGTCCGCCGCGATGATGCTGCGCTTCAGCTTCGATATGGCGGCGGAGGCCGATGATATCGAAAACGCGGTCAACAAGGTGCTGGACAAGGGCCTGCGTACCGCCGATATGATGAGCGAAGGCTGCACGCTCGTCGGCTGCAGGGCCATGGGCGATGCCATTCTGGCCGAGATCTGAGAAACATTACCAAGGGATGCCGTGTTTGATGACCGGTATCCCTTTTTGCTTGCCAAGCTTTCGGAAAAGCAGGGCAAAACATCGCTTTTTGCGTGTTTTTGCTTGCGTAAAACGCTTTTCTCTGTCATAATAGAAGGAGCGGCCGCTTTTCCCGCGGAAGGGCGGCGCGAATGAAGATTTTACAGGAGATCAGTATGATTCAAGTCAGCAATCTGTCGATGACCTTCGGCGGACAGAAGCTTTTCTCCGGCGCGGATATCAAATTCCTGCCCGGCAACTGCTATGGTGTGATCGGCGCGAACGGCGCGGGCAAATCCACCTTCCTGCGTGTGCTTTCCGGTGAACTGGAGCCCACCACCGGCTATGTTTCCTATCCGCCCACGGAGCGTCTCTCCACCCTGAAGCAGAACCAGTTCGCGTATGATGAATACATGGTGCTGGATACGGTCATCATGGGCAATCAGCGCCTGTATGACATCCGTCAGGAAAAGGAAGAGCTGTACGCCAAGCCGGATTTCACGGATGCTGACGGCGAGCGCGCCGCCGAGCTGGAGGGCGAGTTTGCCGAGATGGACGGCTGGAACGCCGAGAGCGACGCCGCCACGCTGCTGACGGGCCTGGGGATCCCCATGGAAATGCACGAGCTGCGCATGAGTGAGCTGACCGGCGGCGACAAGTTCAAGGTGCTGCTGGCGCAGGCCCTGTTCGGCAACCCGGATATCCTGCTGCTGGATGAACATACAGCTGCACTGGATCCCCTGACTGCTGAAAAGGTACTGAACATTACCAAAGAAGTGGTAGCAGAGCGTAATATCACTACTTTGATGATCACCCATAATATTGCATCCGCATTGGAACTGGGCAACCGTACCCTGATGATGGATGACGGACAGATTGTGCTTGACCTTCAGAATGAAGACCGTGAAGCGTTGGATGTACCCGGCTTGCTGCAGAAATATCGTGAAGTGAAGGGCAAGCTGCTGGATAATGACCGCATCCTGCTTTCCCAATAAAACAAAAATACGGAGGCTTTACCATGATTCTTGACTTCAATAATATGCCTGTTGGCGAAATGAAAAACTTTAAGGGCGGCGAAAAATCCGTTTTCGCCGCTGCTTATGCCGATTCTCTCTGTCGTATAATGAAGGTGACGGTTCCTGTTGGCGCCAGTATCGGACTTCATACCCACGAAGGAAACTGTGAAGTGATCTTCTGCCTTTCCGGAAATGCAAAGGCTGTGTATGACGGTGTTGAGGAACGTATTGTTCCCGGTACGGCTCATTACTGTCCCAAAGATCATAACCACACTGTGATAAATGACGGTACGGAAGATTTTGTGGCCTTTGCGGTGATTCCCCAGCAGTAAAGAATAGAATTTGATACATAAGAAAAAAGCCACCCGTTCGGGTGGCTTTTCTGTTGCTTATCGTGAACCCTTGTCGTAAGGAATACCTTCGGCTTTGGGCGCGTGGGAGTTCTTACTGGTCAGGGCCAGAACAATCAGAGAGATGATATAGGGCAACATATTATATACGCTGCTGGGAATGTTCAGATTCTTGAGAATGTCGAAGCCGTTATATAC
>CALCTW010000045.1 GCA_937907055.1 uncultured Clostridia bacterium
TGTTTTCAACAGCTCCTGTAAAGGAGGGGTAAACCTTCCTTTACATAATAACTTGCGCTGAGCGGTTGCTTTTTTATGCTTACAGTATATCCGATTTGCAGGTGACCTGCAATGAACATTTGTTGACCTGAGTGAACCTTTTTATGACCTTTTGTGACCTTTTGTGATCTTTTGTGATCTTTTGTGACCTTTTGTGACTTTTTGTGACTTTTTATGACCTCGATTGTACCTGCGTGATCACGCGGCGCGGATCAGAAGACCTTATCGATGAACCGTCTGAAGTCGCTTGTAGAGCTCTTCAGGATCCTGCGCCTGTATTCCATCGTCTCGGCATAGGGGTTCTTCAGGCTCTTGTTATGGATCAGGTCAAACCACACCTCGCCGATGCTTCTGCGGCTGGCTCTCAGCGCGGCTTTCGCGGCTCTTCTCTCGTCCTTCCGTCTTTCTTTTTCCTCGCGCATTTCTCTGGGCGTCGGCAGCCGCAGGGCGTCTGTCGTCCAGTTCGGATCACCCAGCTGCAATCCCTCATAGCTCAGCGTGGAACGCTGGCGGATCGCGCCGAAGGCCATGGCGACACCGATGATATTGGTCAGGAAGCTGGAGCCGCCGTAACTGATGAAGGGAAGCGGGATACCGGTGATCGGCAGCACGCCGATGACCATGCCCACGTTCTCAAACACGTGGAAGGCCAGCATGCTCATCACGCCGTAGATGATCATGCGGCTGAAGACATCTGTTGTGTAACGGCCTTCATACAGCATGTGGATGAAGAGGGTCAGGTACAGCAGCAGCACGATGGTGGAGCCGACAAAGCCGGTGGATTCACCGATGATGGAGAAAATGAAGTCCGTGGAGCTTTCGGGAACGAAGCCCAGGGTGGCCATGCTGTCAGGCTTGTAGAAGCCGATGCCGGTCAGCTGTCCCGCGCCGACCGCCTTCTGGCTTTGCAGCAGCTGATAGCCGCCGCCTTCCGAGTAAGCCTGCGGATCGGTGAAGGCCAGAATACGCACGATACGGTAGTCGGTGCTGTTGGAGAGCTTCGCGTAGCCGAACAGTACGATGATGGCCAGGATCAGCAGACCGATCGAGGAGAGGACGATATACTTGTTGGTGTTGGAGAGCGCCAGCATGACCAGCAGCATGGCGCCGATAACGATAACAGAGCCGGTCTCGCCCTGCGCGAGCACGATCAGCACGGGCGCGCCCACAAGGATGCCCATCGTGATCCATCCGCGCAGGCTCTTGAAGGGGCTTTCGCGGTCCGAAAGCTTTTTGGCCAGCAGCACCAGCACCGCCAGCTTGGCAAATTCAGCAGGCTGTATGGCGCGGCCGAAGCCGGTCTGCAGCCAGCTGTTGATGCCGTTAACGGCCTTGGAAAGCACCAGGGTGATAAACAGAAGCACGACCACCCCGATATAGGCGACATAATATCGTGTTCGTATCAGTTCCATCGGGATCATCTGCACCGCGATGAACACAGGGATGGAGACGGCAAACCACAGCAGCTGCATCTGTCCGCTTCGGGAGGACATGATGATCGCCAGCAGACTCTTGCCTTCCTCGCTGGTCTTGTACATGGCGATTGAGATACAGATAATGCCGATGATCGCGATCACATAGGGGATGATGATCAGAAAGAAATCCACATGGGGTCTTGAACGCTTTGAATAATTGGTTGCTTGCATCAGGTCCAGTCACCTCCGCCGAAAAGACGGTAGAAAAGGCTCTTCTTGTATTGCCTGAAGGGGATCTCCTTCCCTTCCAGACGGTCGGCGATATTGCGAAGCTCTTCGGTCACATCCCTGTCTTCGCAGCGTACAGCCGGAATATGCAGATATACGCAGCGGATCACCTCGGCGGACAGCGGAATGATCCCGAGCAGCGGCATATCCAGCTGCTGGGCCAGCGCTTCCATCGGCGGCACGATCCCGCGCTTCACAAGGCCGATATCCACCTTGTTGAATACCACAAAGGGATGCGCCTCGTTCTGTTCGCTCAGCAGGCGCTGTACCTGCTCGGCGTCACGCAGGGAAACATCATCGGGGGTGCACACCACGATGGTCTCATCGGCGTGGCCCAGCGTGTTTTTCATGCTCCGGCCGATCCCGGCAGGGCAGTCGATCAGGATCTGATCAAAATCCCGGCGCAGGGCCTGAAACAGCTTGCGCATATCTTTTTTCGCGATATCACCGGCGGAGATCATCTGCGGCGCGGGCAGCAGATACAGGTCCTGCAGTTCATGGTGGCGCAGCAGCGTGTTTTCCAGCGTTGCTTCGCCGCTCAGCACATCCTGCATGTCCAGCATCACACGGTCCTGCATATCCAGCATCAGGTCCGCGCAGCGCAGACCGACATCGCAGTCCACCAGCACGGTCTTCTGTCCCTGTTCCGCCAGACAGACGGCAAGCGAAGCGGACAGCGTGCTTTTGCCTACGCCGCCCTTGCCCGATGTGATAAGCGTGATCTTGCCCATAATGCCTCCGTGGACACAGGTTGAGGATGGAGGATAATGATGAAAATGATAAACCGGAAGGAAAAAATGTGTTACGGCGCCAGCTGATTGCCGGCGGGAAGGTCAAGATTGGTCTCCACCTTTTCCTTCTCTTCAAACCACCAGGTCAGGAATTCCTTGGCCGCGAGCGAGCACATACCGCCGGACTGACCGTTGGGAATGAAGGAAACCACGGCGATCTCAGGGTTTTCGTAGGATGCCAGACAGACGAACCAGGCGTTGTTTTCCAGATCGATCTTGACACCGCCGATCGTCACCTGAGAGGTTCCGGTCTTCGCCCAGATCTCGTCCTTGTATTTCCAGTTCTTCACGTACTTGGTAGCGGTACCGGAGTCATCGCCGACAACGCCCTTCATGCCTTGCTTGATGGCTTCCAGGTATTCATCGATATGGTCTCCGCTCAGCTGGTTCCGCAATGTCGCGGAGCGCTTGGAGAGCACCTCGCCCTCGGGGGAAATGATGGAGTCCACCAGCTGCAGATCCCACACCTTGCCGCCGTTGCCCAGCGCCGCCAGATAACGCAGCACGGCAACGGGCGTCAGCAGGGTGATGGACTGTCCGATGCCCATCTGGATCTCCTGGCTTCCGCCCCATTTGATATCGTTCAGGTAGACCCACAGGTTGCTCATCAGGGCGGCCTGCAGGACCATCGTACGGGTCATGTGCAGCTCGGTCATACAGATCTTGCGCGCTTCGGCCACCCAGTCGTTGGAGCTGGTCTTCAGGGCCATGTCCATCAGCTGCTTCACGGTGGCGTTCAGACGCTCGTTGTCATAGGTCATACCGTAACTGGCGCCGAAGTTGGTCAGCAGCTTCTTGATACTGGCGGCAACGATGATGGGGGTGTCGCACACCTGCTCCGCGATCGGAACATCCGGGTCATACAGGTTGGTCTGGTTGCCCACGATGCTGCGCAGCTCGCCCGGCAGGTCGATGCCGGTCTTGCTGGTCAGTCCCAGCTGCGCGGCATACTTGTACAGGTATTGCTCATCGGCGTACAGGCCCTGCTTGCCGCCGTACAGGCGGGAGCCCAGGGTGTAGAAGAAATAGTTGCAGCTGTGCTCCAGACCGCCGACGATCGTCTGGTTCTGGTGCTGCATGATGTTGGTGACCCAGCAGGTAGGCGCTTCCTTCTCGTTGGTCGTAAACTCCATAAAGGGGCCTTCGTCGCTGATGGTCTCATTCAGGGTCAGTTTTCCGTTGGTCAGGGCCGCGAGCCCCGTGACCATCTTGAAAATGGAACCGGGCTCGGCGCGGGTCTGCGTGGCGCGGTTCAGCAGCAGATTGCGCTCGTCCAGCAGGATCTCCGCCGCGGTCTCGCCGCCGGCCTCCATGGCGTTCAGGTCGTAGTTCGGATACTGCGCCAGCGCCAGTACGCGGCCGGTCTTGATCTCCATGACCGCCAGCACGCCGGTGGTGGCCAGCTGAATGGGATACTTCACCCAGTCGCGCTTTTCGATCTTTACCTTGTTTCTTTCCAGCCAGTCAGCCTGCTGATATCGTGTTTCCTGCGTATCGCGGGTCTCGTTGACATTGACCTCAATGGCGCGTTCCGCCATGGCCTGATAACTGGCGTTGATCGTCAGCTTGACGGTATTGCCGTCTGTGGGCTCGGTATAGCTCAGCTGACGGGTCAGGTTGCCGCTGGAGTCCTTCTCCATCACGCGCAGGCCCTGCCGCTCGCTGATGGCGGCGGTCAGCCAGCTTTCCATCGTTTTTTCTATGCCGTCCTTGCCGATCCTGTCGGTCAGGGCATAGCCCTGCGGCTTCAATTCGGCGTAGTACTGGTTGTAGTTGCTGATGGGGCCGGTATAGCCGATGATGGTAGCGGCCAGCGTGCCCTTGGGATAGATACGCTTTTCGCCGATATCGATGTCCATGCCGCTCAGCATCATGCTGCGGCCCTTGATCTGACTGACGGCGCTGAAGCTGACATTTTTGGCGATCGTGACGGGCAGCGAGTTGAAGATGTTCATCTGCATTTCGCTGTACACGGCCACCACGTCCAGCTTGCGCTGGAGGGACAGATCGGCCCATTCGTGGTCCTCATAGCCGGGGCGTACCCTGCCTGTCTCCTTGATGAACAGGCTCACATAGCCGTCGCCCTCCCGGTTCGGCACCTTGAAATAGCGGGCGCACAGGGCGTTGAATACGGTTTCGGGATCCGGGAAATGATAAGCGCCGTCTTCGTACTTATAGCTGATGTAATGGTTGCTCAGGAACAGGGAGATCCTCGCGTTCCATGTACTTTCGGAAATGCTGCCGATGGTGCCCCAGTTGTATTCAAGCAGCCCGGTCTCCTCATCCAGCATGATGGGCTGGGTGATGCTCAGCTTACCGCCGGTCTCATCCAGAATATCCAGTGTTTCCAGAATGGAATAGGTAAAATCCTGATAGTTCGTTTCCGAGGAGGTGCGGTAGAAGGTGATATTATATACTTCCTCGCTGCGGGCCAGAATCACCGAATCACTGTCGGTGATCATGCCGCGGATCCCCTTCACAACGATATTCTTGACCGAGGAATTGGCGGCAGATTCGGAATAACTGTCGCCCTTGACGATCTGCAGGTTATACAGTCCATAAAGCAGGTACAGAAAACACGCGATCAGGAAGGCCAGAAAAATGTAGAACCGCGCGCTCAGGTTGGCAGCTTTTTTTTCTTTTTTTCTGCGCATTCGCTGTTCTCCTTTTTGTCATATGCTCCGCCGGCCTGTCCGGTTCTGTTTCCCCGTCCGGAACCGGCCCGCGGGCGCTTTTCCCTCTTTTATGTATTTGATCATACGGATTTGATCCATACTGCTTCGGCAGGATGGGATCAATGCTGCTGATCCTTGCTGCGGTATTTCTGATACATGCCGATCAGCGCCCGCAGGGGGATCATCAGCACCAGCGCGGCGGCTGTGGTGTAAAGCACGGCCAGCAGCGCGCGCCCCAGATGCCCCATATCCAGCCCGTATCCGTTCAGGTAGCCGTACAGCACCAGGATCAGCTGGAACACGCCCTCGATGAAGGCCGCGCTCAGCAGGATGCGGATCCACGGCGGCAGCTGCAGGGGGCGTTCCCGGGTGTAATTGATGTGCAGCAGTCTCTTCAGCCTTCTCGCGATCAGGCGTCCGGTGCCGGTGCCGCTCAGCAGTTGCTCACGCGCCAGCTGCTTGCGTTCCATCTTGCGCTCGCCGTAATCGGCAAAGAGCGCGCAGGCGATCAGCGCCGCGATGGGGTAGAGCAGCAGATACAGCGCCTGCACCGAGCTCATGGTGCATTCCATCAGAATGCCGCAAAGCAGGGATACGCAGGCGGCGTAGCTGGTCCCCAGCGAGACCAGAATGATGGCGATCCACGCGATCAGCAGGTTCGCGCTCACGTGGCCGATCTCCAGATATGTCATCGCGCAGCTCTGCACCAGAAAAAAGAAGATGGTGCAGGCAAAAGAGACGATCGCCTTTCTGATCATAGCTCGTCTTCATCCTCCATGGAAAGGTTGGGATTGAAGGTGGGCATGGGGGTCGGCGTCGGCGTCGGTTCGGGCGTGGGCGACGGGGTGGGCGTCGCGTTCGGATCAGACGGGATGTAGACGATGTTGGTCGGACGCGGCGTGGCGTTCGGATCCTCCGTGGCGGAGGGGGTCGCGGTCACGAGCGGCACCGCGGTCGGTGTCGGGGTCGCGCTCTGGACGATCTCATCGGTCGGCGCGGCGGTATGGAAGCCGCCGGATACACCGATCTGGAAGGTGGGCACGGGCCGCGCCGTTGCCAGCGGGGTCAGCGTGCTCTGCACACCTGTACGATTTTCAGCGTCCTCCGCGTAGGTGGGCTGATAAAGCAGTACGATCACATATTCAAGGTGCTGAAAATCCACATAGGGCTCGATCACCACGTAGCTCTTTTTTTCGTCCATGCCGCGGGTGCTTTCGCGCACCGTGCCGATGGGCAGACCCTTGGGGAATTCCATGCCCACGCCGCTGGTCACGACCATCTCGCCGGGGCGGGGCAGACTGTTTTCAGGCAGGTAGTACATGCGGCACATGGCTTTGCCGTCCACGCCCAGCGTGCCGGTCACGCTGCCCTGATCGCGGCTGGTCTTCAGCATACCGGCCACGGTGGCGCTGCTGTCGATAATGCAGCGCACGGAGCAGGTATTGCCCTTGACATTGTAGGTATAGCCCACCAGACCGCCGTTGCTGATCACGGCCATGTATTCCTTTACGCCCTGATTGCTGCCCACATTCAGCTCCAGCATGCTGAAATAAGTGCCCGTGTCGTGGCCGATCACAGCCGCGGGCAGCGAGCTCATGCTGGCAAATTCATTCTTTTCGTCCAGCAGATCATACAGCTGGTTCACTTTTTCTTCGTAGTCCGTCAGCACGGCGTTCTGGTTGCGCAGGTCTTCGTTGATCCGCAGCAGCTCTTCGTATTCCGTTTCCAGACGGGAGCGGTATTTCAGGTTCTGCACATAGTCGGCAATGTCTCCGGTGATGCCGGAAAAGAACCGCTGCACAGGCGTGATCACGGATACGATCCATCTTTTCGGGGTCTGCAGGATGGATATGTCCAGAAAACTGCCGGCCAGAATGAACAGAAGCAGAAAAGAAAGAATGAGGATAGAAGCCCATTTGACGATCGTGCGGATCTTGTCATGATCGTCCTTGCGCTGTCTGTCTTCTCGTCTTTTGCTCTTCCGCTCTTCGCTGTTTTCCTCGGCGGATTTTTTGTTTTTTTCAGGCTTTTCTGTCTTTTTAGACATCTCAGCTGTCCTTTTCTTCATGATCCGACAGGTTTTCGATTCCCTGCTGTCTCAGTGTTTCATAATGGTCGGCCAGTCGTCCGAGGCCGCGGATGGTGGCGGCAGCCGGATCGTTCGCCAGATGAATGGGGATCTGCAGCTCCTGCGCCAGATACTCATCCAGACCGAACAGCATGGCAGCGCCGCCGGTCAGGTAAATGCCCTCGCGCAGGATATCGCCCGCCAGTTCGGGCGGCACGCGCTCCAGCACCGCGCAGATCTCGTCCAGGATCGTCTTGCAGGGCACGCTCAGCGCCTCGTGCACGGCACCGGAGGTGAGGTCCGCCGTCTGGGGCAGGCTGGTCACCAGATCGCGTCCGCGGACGGTCACCCGGCGCTCCTCGGAGAGGGGCAGGGCGGAGCCCAGATCGATCTTCACTTCCTCCGCGGTCTTGTCGCCGATGAGCATATTGAAGTCACGCTTCACGTAATCGATGATGCTGTCATCCATTTTCAGGCCGCCCACGCGCAGCGTGCGGCTGATGACTTCGCCGTTCAGGGAGATGACCGAGATCTCGGTGGTGCCGCCGCCGATGTCCACGATCATATTTCCGGCGGCCTCGCTCACGTTCAGCCCGCAGCCCAGCGCCGCGGACAGCGCCTTAGATACGACATGCAGCTGATTTCGCTTGCCGCCGGCGTTCCTGATGGCGTTTTTCACGGCTTCCATTTCCACCGGAGTGGCGTGGCCGGGAGTGGCCACCACGACGCGCGGCCGGGTCAGGCGGCTGGCGCCGATGGCCTTGTGGATGAAGAAATGCAGCATTTCTTCTGTCATTTCAAAGTCGCGCACTGTGCCGTCCACCACGGGGCGCACTACGATATCCTTGTTGGTGGTGCGGCCGAGCATGGCTCTGGCGTCATTGCCGAATTTCTTCGCGGTCCTCCGCTTGCCTTTTTCGGCCAGGACCAGCGTAGGCTCGTCCAGAACGATCCCCTTTCCGGAAACATATACACGGGTACGGGAGGTTCCCAGATCGATCCCGATATTCGGCGGTAAAATGCGTATCATATATCTTCATCCATTCTGTTGTTCTTGCTGAGGGGATATCCGTTGGGGACGGTTCAGGTTTTCAGGATCATTCCCGGCTGACCCCGGCCTTTTCCAGCATGGCCTTCATCAGGCAGGTGTTCAGGCCGATCACATTGCTGTAATTGCCGCAGATCCGTTTGACATACACATTGCCCAGGCCCTGAATGGCGTAGGCACCGGCCTTGTCCATGGGTTCTCCGCTCGCGATATAGCGGCGGATCTCTTCGTCTGTTAAGGTATCAAAGGTGACCTCGGTGCGGTCGCAGCATTTGAGGACGGTCTCGTCCTTCATCAGCGCGATGCCGGTATACACGGCGTGCGTGTTGCCGCTCAGGGCGCGCAGCATCCGCGCGGCATCCTCGGCGTCCCGGGGCTTGCCCAGCGGCTCCCCGTCTGAAAAAACCAGTGTATCGCTGCCGATCACCCACCGTCCGGGGTGCGATTTTGCCACCGCCGCCGCCTTCAGATAAGCGTTTTCAGTCACCAGCAGCTCCGGATCGCCGCTTTTCATTTCTTCGGCTTCGGATACGATCACTTCAAAATCATAGCCCATCGAGGAGAGCAGCTCTCTTCTTCTGGGGCTGCCGCTGGCCAAAATCAGTTTATCAGACAAGGGACGATCTCACCTTTCACGTTGCCCGCAATACGGGTTCTATCATTATATCACAGTCCCTCTTATCAGGGGATAGACGAATCGGTCAAATGTGACATAATATTGTAAAGAATTTGTTACAAATAAGTCGGAAATCCGGCCGGCTTTTCAGCGCAGGATGCCGCCGCCCAGGCAGCGCTCCCCGTCATATAAAACAGCGCTCTGTCCCGGGGTCACGGCACGCTGCGGCGCGTCAAAATCCAGCTCCAGTGTGTCAGCTCTGCGGATCACGGTCACGCCCTGATCCTGCTGACGGTAACGCACCTTGCAGGTCAGATGCACAGGGGTATCGAAGGGCAGCTCCTCATCAATGAAGGTCACCTGCTCGGCCACGGCGGTCTTTTTGTACAGCAGGGGATGATCCTCGCCCTGCGCCACGATCAGACGGTTCTTTTTCAGGTCCTTATCCACCACAAAAAAGCTTCTGCCGTCTCCGCGTCCGCCGATTCCCAGCCCGCGGCGCTGTCCCAGCGTGTAGTACATCAGCCCGTCATGGCGGCCCACCTTTTCACCCTCGGGGGTCACCATATCACCGGGCTGCGCGGGCAGGAAGCCGCTCAGAAATTTTTTGAAATTCCGTTCGCCGATAAAGCACACACCGGTCGAATCCTTCTTTTCGCTCACCGGCAGGTGATATTCCCGGGCCAGATCGCGCACCTGCTGCTTGGTCATGTTTCCCACGGGGAACATGGCCTTTTCCAGCTGCGCTTTTTTCAGCATGTACAGAAAATAGCTCTGATCCTTGTTTCCGTCCGCGCCGCGCAGCAGATGGCCTTCGCCGTCCGTCTGCACAAAGTGGCCGGTCGCCATCTTGTCCGCGCCCAGCTGCATGGCAAAGTCCAGAAAGGCCTTGAATTTGATCTCGCGGTTGCACAGCACATCGGGGTTGGGGGTGCGTCCGGCCTTGTATTCGTTCAGGAACAGGGTAAACACCCGGTCCCAGTATTCTTTTGAAAAATTCACGGCGTAATAGGGGATCCCGATCACATCGCACACATTGCGCACATCGCTCCAGTCCGTTTCCGCGGTGCACACGCCGTTGTCGTCATCTTCCTCCCAGTTTTTCATAAATACGCCCACAACATCCCAGCCCTGCTGCTTGAGCAGCAAGGCGGTCACGCTGCTGTCCACGCCGCCGCTCATGCCAACGACGACTCTTCCCTTGTTTTCAGGCATATGTACTCCTGTTGTTGCTTTGATGGGGGCGCCCCTCAAACGGAGAGCCCGTGATTCTTCAGCAGACGGTCCATCACCGGCAGCACACGGGCCTTCACTTCTTCGATCGTGCCGCTCGCGTCGATCGCGGTCACGCGCGCCGGTTCATTTTTGCAGATCTCTTCATAGGTGCGTTCACCGGCGGCGAAGAAATCATCCTGCATCTGCTCGATGCGGTCCTTCTCGCTGGCAGCGCCCCTGCGGCGCAGGGCCTCGGTGTGATCCATGCGGAAATAGAGCGTCTGATCCGGCACGCAGCGCTCGGTGGCCGCGCGGTTGATCAGCAATATCCATTCCTTTTCAAGGCCGCGTCCGCCGCCCTGATATACCAGACTGCTGTCCAGATAGCGGTCGCACAGCACGATCTTCCCCTCCCGGACGGCGGGCAAAATCTTTTCTTCAATGTGCTGCGCGCGGCTGGCGGCGAAGAGCAGCGCTTCGGTCATGGGAGTCATGCCGTTGTCCTCCTTGGCCAGCAGCATGCCGCGGATCTGCTCGCCCAGCGCTGTGCCGCCCGGCTCGCGGGTGCAGATCACCTCATACCCGCGGCGCTTTAAATAGTCGGCGCACAGGTTCATCTGAGTGGTCTTTCCGCAGCCGTCCACGCCTTCAAAGGTCAGGAACATGCCCCGGCTCTTTTCCGCGCCCGGGCACAGCGTTTCCAGCAGGGCATACACATCCGGCAGGGCATATTCGGGCTTCTGCGCCATCAGCTCGTCCGGATCACCATAGCCCCACATGGCGCCGATGGCATCGATCCCGGCCTGATGACCGCCGCGGATATCCCCGGCGGTGTCGCCGATCATGACGGCCTTTTTCCCTTCCGGCAGCACGCGCAGGATCAGATCCTTTTTATCGGCATGGGCTTCGCTCTCGCTGGGGCCGGCCACGGCGTCAAAATAGGGCAGCAGGCCAAAGTGGCGCAGCACTTCCTCCGCGCTCTTCTGGGGCTTGCCGGTCGCCACGGCCAGATACGCGCCCTGTTCCTTCAGCGTCTTCAGCAGCAGGGGGATCCCGGGATAGGCTGCATTCTGATAGCAGCCCTCCGGCACATATTTTTCACGGTACAGGTGCATGCCCTCCCACGCGGTCTCTTCATCCATGCCGCAGTAGCGCATGAAGCTTTCCACCAGCGGAGGCCCCAGGAAGCGCTGCAGCACCTTCTCCTCCGGTACCGGCCAGTTCAGTTTTTCCAGCGCGTAGCGCGCGCAGTTGAAGATGCCCTCGCGGGAATCGGTCAGCGTTCCGTCAAGATCAAAAATAACGGCATCGTACAGCATTTCTGTACCTTTCTTTCACTTATTTTCAGGCGTTCGCAAACGGCAAACACCCATTCTATTTTACATGGAAGCGCGGTCGATTGCAAGGGCGGAAGGTGTGAAATCTGCTCAGGGATCCCCGTCGTTTTTGCCGGTCTTCCTGCTTTCTCAAACCATGATCCGATCAATAAAAAAATAACCGTTGACAAATCGATTTCTGTGCTATATAATACATACTGTCCTTCGGGATATGGTGACATGGCTCAGTCGGTAGAGCACTTCGTTCACATCGAAGGGGTCGTTGGTTCGAGTCCAACTGCCACCACCACAAAAAAACCACCCTTTACGGGTGGTTTTTTTGTGGTGGCAGTTGGACTCGAATGAATATCCATCGGCCGATGTGAAACATCGAAGGGGGGCCGGAGGTGAATGGCAGCCCGGTGGGCTGTTCGCCGCAGGCGAAAATGAACCGCAGGCCCAATGAGCAAGGGAGTCTTCCGAGCCATCCCCTGATGGCGAGAGAAGACGACCATTGCGAATTGAGGACGTTGGTTCGAGTCCAACTGCCACTATCACAAAAGAGGACGTTGGTTCTTTTTCACTTGACCATTATATGGAAACACAGTAGAATGGAAACTGAAAACCAACCATAGAACAGGATGTATTGTTGTCTTTGTACATTTATGTTTTGAAATGAGGTCTAACAAGGAAGTAATAATATGGGAATCTTCGATAAACTGTTTGGCAAAAAAACACGAGTCGAGTCAGAACCAAAGAAAGAATCAGTACATATCACTGTTTCTATCATCACCATGAAAGGGATGTGAGAAGATGGGAGGCATTATCATTGACCGATCTACCGCAGATGATCAACGCATGGAAAGCAGCAAGGCCCGACCACGTGAGCGGAGGGTTTTCGCGGGAAGAGGAAGGATCATGGTTCTGTTGATCGTGCTGATCCTCTTTATTGCTTTGGGGCTTTATAATCCACTGTCGGTCACAAGAATCCATATCAGTTCTGACAAGATCGACGTGCCGGTCAGAATCGCCCTCGTCAGCGATCTGCATTCATGCCGTTGCGGGGATCAGCAAAAAGAATTGATCGACGCGATCAATCAACAAGCACCGGACCTGATCTGCCTGACGGGGGATATTTTTGATGACGCGCTCCCGAATGACAATACGGAGATCTTCCTGCTCGCTGTTTCTGTAAAATATCCTTGCTATTATGTGACGGGCAATCATGAATTTTGGGCAGGAGAGCAGGGTTTTCAGGAACAGATGCGGATCCTTGATCAATATGGCGTGACACGGCTCTGCAATGACAGCCGTGAGATTGAAGTCAACGGGCAGAAGATCAGCATCTGTGGCGCGGATGACCCAGTATCCGATCTGTATACCGATACCTATCATCTGAATGAAGCCCTTGCGGATATCAAAGCAGGGCTGCAAAGCGATGCTTTCACCCTGCTGTTATCCCACAGACCGGAACGCTTTTCTTCATATGCGGAATATGGTTTTGATCTTACGCTATGCGGACACGCGCATGGTGGCCAGTGGCGGATCCCGTTCATTTTAGAGGGTGGTCTGTACGCACCCAATCAAGGCATGTTTCCGACTTATACCGGCGGCCTGTACACCTCGGGCGATACGCGTATGGTGGTCAGCAGGGGCCTCGCGCGGGAAAGCACGCGGCTGCCGCGGTTCTATAACAGGCCGGAGATCGTGATCATAGAGATCGATTGATATAAAATAGTATGTAAGCCGTTACCGGTGCTTCTCATTCCAGCAACGTTTTTTGATATACGTTTTCCGCACCCTGATACAGAAAAGAAACGGGATCTCGACTTGGATCATCGGCACCCGGCCCGTACCCACCGATCGACCGGAGATGTGAAACATCGAAGGGGGGCCGGAGGTGAATGGCAGCCCGGTGGGCCGTTCGCCGCAGGCGAAAATGAACCGCAGACCCAATGAGACAGGGAGTGTGCCGAGCCGCGTTTCGCGGCGAAGGCAGACGACCATGTCGAATTGAGGACGTTGGTTCGAGTCCAACTGCCACCGCCACAAAAAAAGATCGCCCCTTTCCGGCGGGCTCCGTAACACAGTATTAGGTTCCGATCGACGAAAACGTAATGTTTTCAAGGCTTACGGCGTGATTTCGGTCACGCCGTTTGCTTTGCCATCAGTTCATGGATCGGGATAAAACCGATGCTGTTGTACTCAATGCGGATGTGCTGTTCCCTGTGCCCACTGCTCTTGTCAGGCGCGCTCACATAGATCGCGCTGATCGGCTCATGCAGGATATAGCCATCCAGCTTCTTGATACTGACATAGGCTCTCGCCTTTTCAATGAACCGCTCAAGATGATCGTTCTCTGCTTCCTGTACTTCGATTTCCTGCCGCAGTCTGGCAGTATCGGCTTCCAACTGCTTCTGCTCCGCTTCATAGGTCTGACTGAGCATCTCATATCCATGGCACCACGTGACAAAATTGATGTAGCATAGAAGCCGGAAATCGTGTATAACAATGATGTGGCGTCGAGAGAGCTACTATTTTATGACTGTCAGACAACAAGTATTGTTCTTGAATGTGATATTTTCCTATTTTCAATCGTCTATATGGGTATAGGAGGTGAACAACTCGTGAGCAATGACAAGGGGCTTGACAAAGCTCCCAATCGCGATCAAAGATTTGAACAGATCGTTACCCAGCATCAAAAGTCGGTGCTCCATATATGTTATCTTTATTTATGCGATAAAACATTGGCAGAGGATGCTACCCAGGAAACTTTTCTGAAGGTGTACCAGAAGTTGGATTCATTTCGGGGCGAGAGCAGCGAGCGAACATGGATCATGAAAATCGCTATGCACACTTGCTATGACATCAATCATTCCAGCTGGTTTCGATTCTTTAACCGCAGAATAACGCCGGACTTGATGCCTGACGAAACAGCTCAGCCTAATGAGATCGGTAGGGAATTGACGATAGCCGTTACTATGTTACCGCTGAAATTACGAGAAGTCATTCTGCTGTATTACTTTCAAGGGATGAAAGTCAATGATATTGCTGAGGTGTTGAATATTACCCAACCGGCTGTTTCTGGACGATTAAAACGAGGGCGGGAAAGGTTGAAAAACATGCTGGAAGGGAGAGAGCTTGATGAATAAGAAAATTACTGCATCAGAATTCCATAACGCGATTGAAAGTCAGCTATTCGGCTTGAAGCCCGATCCTTTACTCGCCCAACGTATTATGTCTGCTTCTGAAAACAAACGCGTCCCTATCATCAAGAAAACTACTTTTACCACGGCTTTTATTGCTGTTTTGCTTTGCATTCTTGTGCCAGGTGCGCTTGCGGCAGTGCTGAACGCTTGGGGGATCATTGATTTTTCAGGAAAATACAACGATACCTATATTCCGCCCAGGTATGAAGACTGTATAACGAAGGAGGACCTGACCATCGATACGGAACGGGTGATATGCAGTATTCAGGAATCATATTATGATGGAAAAATCCTGCGCGTGACTGCACATATCATCCCAAAAGAAAAAGTTTTAATTATAAGCGGGGATGTTTCTCCAAACGATCCTGTGGAGGATCTTTTTCCTGATCCAGAAAGCAAAGCCATGAGTATTGCGGAATATGCTTTGATACACTTTGGCGGGCAGATTGCTGATATCAGCCTCAATGCTCCCGAAGATATGTCTCATGATTTTTTCCCTCATGCTGACGGATCGGCAACAATCTACCTAGAATGTTATTTTGAAGAAGAACTGCCCGAGCGGCAAATTGACTTAACGCTGACCTATATGCCGTTTCTGGTTGCCAGCCCATTCAATGAGGAGAAAATTGGCGCTTATGACGCTTCCGCCAGAGAAAGAACCACCATCCCCATGACATTTTACGCTGTGAAAGGAAAACGCTTTTCTATCAGCCAATCTTTGAATTTTGCCAGCGTTGGGGTGAAGATCACGAACATTTCAATGATCGTGACGCCGCTGGAAATCAGATCCTCAATTCAATACGTTATTACTGATTTGAATGCATATCAGGCCCAAAATGGTGGCTTATGGTTTGAGTTTATTGATCCATCCAGTACAGAAACCGAATATGTGGCCCAGAGGGTGTCAGGCGGCTTAAGCAGCGGCGGCAGTGTTGGTAGAATGGATCATCTCCATGACTTACCGGATGAAGTCGGCGTGGTTTACTGCCAGACCGATTCAATCGGATTGGATGCCCTTAGCCGTCAATATACGATCCGCCCTTATAACGCATGGACGAAAGAAAGGTTTGAAACGCAAACGTTTGACGTAAGCGAAACACAATAAGATTTGTCGAGGAGGATACCATGAAAAAGATATTGTCTGCCTGTACGATGCTCCTTTTGCTTTTCTTCTATAGTTTTTTTACCATGGCAAAGGCAGAAATACCATCTTCTATCTATGCTTTGCTTCCACAAGCGGAGATTACATCAACCGCATTTTGGGAAGAAGATACGAGAAATACTTGTTTTGTGCTTACCCATAAAGAAGATGGAACCAATACCTTATATTGCTTTATTCACGAAAACAGTATTTGGGCTGAATGCTTCCATACAACCGATGCGATCCCTCAAGGAAACAATGCGGTTGTGATTCATCTTTCAGAAGGAGCAAGGGATTTTAACGATAGTACAAGCAAAGATGGGCAGTATTATCGCGGACCGATTCTGCTTATCTTGCAATATAGTGAAGACGGACGCTCCATTGAACAAAATATCGTTTTCCAACGGGTGGATTTGGATACATGGAATCTGATCTTTTATAAAAACTATGTAAAGTCTGCCGATATGAAAATCGATGATAATACGATTACCTATTACACCGTTGCGGATAAAGCCCAAACAAAAGTTGTTGGAATAGCTCATTATCATGTTCAGAGAAACCTTTGTTCTTTTGCTCTTTCAGACATTCCGTTGTCTTTTCAGCAAGCACAAGAATTGGAAGATTGATATTTAATAGTCTAATGATACGATTTGATAGTTCCATTCCTCGTTCTAATTGGAACAGTATCCGCCCAAATAGAAACAGCACATTCTGAGCATGTCGGTGCCGTGTAGAGTAGATAAATCCCGATTACGTTTGCAATATCTTTCCTCAAATCAGAAAACCGCTGGCATGTTTTTGACCATGCCAGCGGCTACTCTGTTTACAGAGTGTTGATGACTTCTTCCATGACGATTTCTTCGGCTCGTGCTCTGATACTGTTCATCCTGCCCACCCATACCATGGGCTGCTCGGCCTTGAGGCGTTCCGTGATTTCCTCTCGGTCCTTCATCTGATTTATCAGCAGTTCCATCATGGTCTCGGCTCTCTCATTCGCGTCCGCCAAGTGCCTGTGCAGACTGCCGTTAAGAATCAGCCTTTCATACAGACCGGGATGCACTTTCTCCAGGTATGTCCTGTGCATCCTGCCCCATTTTCCGATGGTCCTATGGTCGTTATCATCAATCGTCAGGTTCGGATAGTACATTCCGTCTTTGCCCAGGGTATAGGTTCCACCAAGCTCTTCAAACAGAGATTTCATTGTGTTTTCCTCCATAATTCAGTATTGACCAATCCAGCACGCAGATGCCTTTTCTGAATTTCTGCCTAATACTGTTTTATGGAAGACCCCCGTTCGGACGGTCTTTTGTTGTATATATACCTAATCCCCAAACAAGTTCACCGATTATACTTCGTTCCTGCAGTGATCAGCAGGAACAGGCCAATGACCAGGCAGATCGCAAAACAGAGGAAACTGTACGCGGAATCTGTAAAACCAAGGATCACCGCTGTGATCAGTAACCCTGTTCCGATCATGATAAGGCCGATCCCGGAGCGCTTGCAGAAGGCCGGACGGTTTTCCGCGGAAACCTTGTCAACGTGATAATCGTGCATCAGAGAAAGCATTTCTTTTTTCCAGATGAGCCAGCCGAGAACAGTAATTACAGCGCCGATGCCTCCGATGATTAAAACGCCGATGATTTTCTCGATCATGATCACTCCACCGTTTCCCCGTGAATATGCACTCTGCCCTCATCCGGACACATCGCGTCAAAGCATTTCGCCCGTACCGTTCCATAGTCAAGGACAGCGCCGTTCTTTAACGCGTATACCGATGGATAGATGGCATTCCATAATTCATGGCACAGAGGCGGACATAGATCATCAACGATAAATGTATCGCCTGTCTTTACATAGCCGCATCTGCATCTGCATTCCAATATGGTCAGTTTTACCGTGCTCATCGTGCTCATCCTGCCAGATGTATCTTTGTCCGCTCAAAAAAAGCGTTTACTTCTTTTGCATTATAGCACAGATGACATGAAAAAGACAGGGATTACCGGATGACGGCGGCCTGTACACCTCGGGCGATACGCGTATGGTGGTCAGCAGGGGCCTCGCGCGGGAAAGCTCGCGGCTGCCGTGGTTCTATAACAGGCCGGAGATCGTGATCATAGAGATCGATCGATGATTTACACAGCATAAAAGCCGATACCGGAAATTGCTCTCCGGTACCGGCTTTTTGACAGGTATTTTTGTGTTTTCAGGTCCGCCTTTTCAGGCTTTCCCCGCGCCGCGCGGCGTGAAGGGCTTTGCAGCCGTCAGGCCGGCGCGCCGGGTCACTTGTTGCAGTACATGTGGGTGATGATGGTATAAGTGTCAGACTCGCCATAGCACACGATGCCGTCGCCCTCGGTCAGGACGATGTGCATGGTGGCATCGGAGACGGTCGCCGTCAGAGCGCCATCCACAAACTCGGCAGTGAGTTCACCGGCGCCAAACAGGTTGACAGTGTTGCCCTCGATCACGATGGTGGGATCATCGCTGTGCAGGGATTCCTTAACGGAGGCGCCTTCTTCGGAATCGAGGCTGATCCAGCGGCCTTCCTTGATCACAGAGGTGACGTGCCAGGTGCCCTGGAACTCATCGATGCTCTCGGCATTCAGTTCAGCAGGCAGATCCACACGCTGTTCGAGCACGATCATGTTTCCGGAGCTGTCCGTCATGGACAGGGTGTTGTTCGCTT
>CALCTW010000046.1 GCA_937907055.1 uncultured Clostridia bacterium
CCGACATAGCCGCTGTGATGATAGTAGATCTTCTGATCCAGCTTCTTGCCGGTCAGCACGATCTTGGAAGCGTTAACGATGATCACATAATCACCGGTGTCCACGTGGGGGGTGTAAACGGGCTTATTTTTTCCGCGCAGGATGTTAGCAACCTGAGCGGCAAGACGACCCAGAACCATGCCGTCGGCATCAACGACATACCATTTGCGCTCTGTGTTCTGCGCATTTGCCATATAGGTGGTATTCAAGTGAATTTCCTCCTTGATATCCGGTAAAACTGTTATAGAACATTTATCCCTTTGTGATGGTCGCACGCGGGGGGCGCGTCAATGGTCCCGGGGCTAGCGAAGCCTATTGACACAACAACAATCTTAGCAAAAGAGAACCGTTTTGTCAAGCAAAATTGTGAAGAAATTTGGGCTTTTTAAGGTGTTTGCGGCAGGATGAACGTCGCAGAAACATTAAATATTTGTTACAAAGCCGTCCTCCGCATCCGGGATGATCTTTGGGTTTTCAGCCCTGTTCCGAATGGTTATCGTCCGTCTGCGCGGGGGATACGCCTGTTCGGTTTTCCGGTTGAAAAGCACTTCCTTCCTGTGGTATAATTTCATAATGTACAGAATTACGAAAGATGATGCTTTCGGCGTGTTTTTCACCCGGAAAGAGGATAGAAAATGGATCTGAGCAAACTGAACCCCATGCAGCGCAGGGCGGCGGAAACGCTGGAAGGCCCGGTGCTGATCCTGGCCGGAGCGGGCAGCGGAAAGACCCGCACCGTCACCTACCGCATTGCCAACCTGCTTTCGCAGGGGGTAAAGCCCTGGAGCATTCTGGCGCTCACCTTCACCAATAAGGCCGCCAAGGAAATGAAGACCCGCGTGGAAGCGCTGGCCGGGGAAGACGCGCAGGAGATGTGGATCGGCACATTCCATTCGGTCTGTGTGCGCATCCTGCGCCGTGATATCGAAAAGCTGGGCTATCAGCGCTCCTTTACCATCTATGATGATGACGATCAGATGCGTGTGCTGAAGGATGCCTATAAACAGCTGAATGTGGATGAAAAGCTGCTGCCGCCCAAGGCGGTGCGCGGCATGATCAGCGACGCCAAAAACAAACTCATGCGCGCGGATGAATGGTTTGCGCGCAGCGAAAAGGATTACCGCAGCCAGAAGGTGCATGATATCTTCTGCTTTTATGAGGAGCGTCTCCGCGGCTCCAACGCGCTCGATTTTGATGATCTGCTTCTCTGCACCCTGCAGCTTTTCGCGGATCATCCGCCTGTACTGGAGTATTATCAGAATCGTTTCCGCTATGTGCATGTGGATGAATATCAGGATACCAACATGGCGCAGTACGAATTTGTACGCGCGCTGACCTGTGTCAGCCGCAATCTGTGCGTTGTGGGCGATGATGACCAGTCCATCTACGGCTGGCGCGGCGCGGACATCCGCAATATTCTGGATTTTGAAAAGGATTATCACGATGCCGTGGTCATCAAGCTGGAGCAGAATTACCGCTCCACGGCCAATATTCTGGATGCCGCCAATCAGGTGATCGCGCATAATCGCGGCCGTAAGGAAAAAATGCTGTGGACGGATGAGCCGGAGGGCGATAAGATCAGCCTGTTCACCGCGGGCGATGAACGCGAGGAGGCGGCCTGGATCTGTGACCGCATCCGCGCCCAGAATAAGACCACGCCCTATTCCGAAATGGCCGTGCTCTACCGTATGCACGCGCAGAGCCGTGTTATCGAAGAAATGCTGATGCGCGCGGGCATCCCCTATAAGGTGTTCGGCGGCACGCGCTTCTATGACCGTAAGGAGATCAAGGACGCGCTGGCTTATCTGCGGCTGCTGGTCAATCCGTCGGATGACGTGTGCCTGAAGCGGATCATCAATGTGCCCAAGCGCGCCATCGGCGAAAGCACCGTCACCCAGTTGGAGGAAGCGGCCCGCCGCGAGGATGTGCCCATCTTCTCCGTCCTCTGCGCGCCGCCGGAGGGGCTCGGAAGCCGCGCGAAAAAGAGCGTGCAGGCCTTTGCCGATCTGATGATGGAACTGAGCCTGCTCATGGATACCATGCCCCTCAGCGAATTTGTGGAGCAGGTGCTCATCCGCGCCGGGCTGAAGGGTCAGTTTGAAAATGAAGATGATGAGGAATCCGCCACCCGGCTGGAAAACCTCATGGAATTTGTGGGCGCCGCGAAAGAATTTGAAACGCAGAGCGATGATAAATCGCTGCAGGCCTATCTGGAGAATGTCTCGCTCGTCACCGATCTTGACCGGGAAGAGGACCGTCCCCAGTATGTCACCCTGATGACGTTGCATTCCGCCAAGGGTCTTGAATTTGATACCGTCTTCCTGGCCGGCATGGAACAGGATCTGTTCCCGTCCTCCCGCGCCCTGCAGGAGCAGGATGACCGGCTGGAGGAGGAGCGCCGTCTGTGCTACGTGGGCATCACCCGCGCGCGGAAAAATCTGTTCCTCTCCCTGGCGCGCCGGCGCATGCTGTTCAATCAGTTTACCATGAATCCCCCCAGCCAGTTCCTGAAGGAGATCCCGCAGCGGCTTTTGAAGGATGAATATCAGGCCGCGCGCGGCAATGTCTCCTACGGCGGCGCGCCGCGCACCGCGCCTCGGCCTCAGCCCTCCGCCAATACCTCCTTCGGTGCGCCCGGTATGGGGCAGAAGGGCAGTCTGCCGGTCCGTCCGGCCCGCCCCTCCTCGCCGCTGGATATCCCCGGCGTGCGTAAGGGCTTTGGCTCCGCGCCGGTCTCCGGTGCCATGCAGGGGCTCTTCAAGCCGGGAGATAAAGTACTGCACCGCAAGTTCGGCACCGGTATCGTGCAGAAGGTGACCGGCACGGGCAATGACGCCCGCATCACCATCGCCTTCTCTGTCGGCGGTGTCAAGGAATTCTCTCTTGCCATCGCGCCCATCGTGAAGCTTGAATCCTGAATCCGATCAACATTTCACTGCGCAGGAGCATGCTATGACTTACGCGGAATATATCGCCTTAAAAGAAACCATCGAGATCCACATGGACGCCTATTACAATCAGGACGCCCCTACGATCTCGGATTATGAATACGATCAGCTGATGCTAAGCCTGAAGGCAGCTGAAAAGGAGCATCCCGAATGGGTGACGGCGGATTCGCCCACCCGCAAGATCGGCGGTGTGGCCAAGCGTACGGCCGGGGTAAAGGTCACCCACGATGTGCCCATGCTGTCCATCGAGGATGTATTTACCAGGGAAGCCGTCACGGAATGGGTGGCCAAAGTGCAGCAGACGCATCCCGGCTGTGTCTTTTCGGTGGAGACCAAGATCGACGGTCTGTCCATGACCCTGCGCTACGAACAGCGTGAGGACGGAAAGCTGCACCTCACCCTGGCTGAGACCCGCGGGGACGGCCTGACGGGTGAGGATGTCACCCTGAACGCGCTGACCATCCCGGATGTGAAGCCTGTGATCGACAGCAATCTGGAGTATCTCGAGATCCGCGGCGAAGTATACATGACGCACGAGGATTTTGACCGTTTCAATCAGCAGCAGGAACTGGCCGGGAAGAAACCGGCGGCCAATCCGCGCAATCTGGCGGCAGGCACGCTGCGCCAGCTGGACACGGCGATCACGCGGGAGCGCGGCCTCAGAATGTTCATCTTCAATGTCCAGCGCGCGCCGCAGCCGATGATGGAAAGCCACATCGCCGGGATGGACCGGCTGGCCGGCTGGGGCATTCCGGTCACCTATCACCGCCGCTGCGAGACGGCAGAGGAGATCCTTGCCGCGATCGATGATATCGCCGCGATGCGCGGGGAACTTCCCTATGATATCGACGGCGCGGTCATCAAGATCGATGAGATCCGCCTTCGTGATGATTTTCCGTCCGGAAGCAAGTATTCCAGCGGCCACATCGCCTATAAGTACCCGCCCGAGGAACGGGTGGTGGTTATGGATGAGATCCTGGTGGATGTCGGCCGTACGGGCAAGCTCACCTTCACCGGTGTCTTCCATGACCGGGAGACCGGCAAGCCCGCCCGTCTTTGCGGCACCTCCGTTTCCCGTGCCACGCTGCACAATCAGGATTACATCACCGATATGCAGATCGGCATCGGCGGCGCGTACAAACTGTTCAAGAGCGGTGAGATCATCCCGAAGCTCAATGGCTGTGTCACCCCGCCGGAAAAGGTCTTCATCGCGCCGGAGCGCTGCCCTGTCTGCGGTGAAAAGCTGATCCGTGAGCAGGATACGGCGGATATCCGCTGCGTGGATCCGGCCTGTCCCGCCCAGCTTACGCGCACCATCTCCTACTTTGCCTCGCTGGATTGCATGAATATCATGGGTCTCGGCGAAACATTGGTCGAAACGCTTGTCCGCGCGGGATATCTGCGCAATTATGCCGATATCTATCATCTGGCGGATCACCGGGAGGAACTGATCGAAAAGGGCGTTATCGGAAAGGCAAAGAACACCGATAAGATCCTTTCCGCCATCGAAGGCAGCAAATCCAACGATCCTGTCCGTCTGCTCACCGCGCTCGGCATCCGAAATGTGGGCCGCCGTACCGCCAAAGATATCATGGCGCGGTTCCCGTCCATTCAGGCGCTGATGGAGGCACGAAGGGAAGATCTTGTCGCCATCGGCGATGTGGGGGAGACCACGGCGGATTGCGTGATCGCCTTTTTCTCCTCCGAGGTCAACTGCCGGATCGTTCAGGCGCTGGAGGCTGCCGGGGTGAATATGACCGTGCCGAGGCAGGAAACAGGCTCTGCTTTGAGTGGACTTACTCTGGTCGTCACCGGCACGCTGCCCACACTGGGCCGCAAGGAAGCCACCGAGCTCATCGAAGCAAACGGTGGAAAGTGCGCCGGCAGTGTCAGCAAGAAGACTTCCTTTGTGGTCGCGGGGGAGGCTGCCGGCAGCAAGCTGACCAAAGCGCAGGAGCTGGGCATCCCCGTCATCGATGAGGCTGAACTTTTGCGCATGGTGGGGCAGTGAAAAGCCTGTGCTGTCTCTGCTCCGCGCTTGCATTTTTCTTTCAAATGTCCTAAAATAAGCAACGTGTCAACCAACTATTTATGAGCCGGTTTTTTCCGGCGTCTGAAACGAGGTCAGTATCATGAGCGAATGCACCCACGATTGTTCCTCCTGCGGGCAGAATTGCGCTTCCCGCAAGCCTGAAAGTTTACTGGAAAAGCCCCATGAGGGCACTGAGATCAAAAAGATCATTGCTGTCGTCAGCGGCAAGGGCGGCGTCGGCAAGTCCATGGTCACCACCCTGCTGTCTGTCATGGCCCGCCGCGAAGGCAAGGAAACCGCGATTCTGGATGCCGATATCACCGGCCCTTCCATTCCCCGCGCCTTCGGTATCCACGAAAATGCCATGAGCAACGGCGATGCCATCCTTCCGGCCTGCAGCACCACCGGCGTTGAACTGATGAGCCTGAACCTGATGGTGAATGATGAGACCACGCCTGTCGTATGGCGCGGCCCTGTTATCGCCGGCGCGGTCAAGCAGTTCTGGACGGATGTCGCCTGGGGCAAAAAAGACATCATGTTCATCGATATGCCTCCCGGAACGGGCGATGTTCCCCTCACCGTGTTCCAGTCCATCCCGATCGATGGCATCATCGTGGTCACCACGCCGCAGAGCCTGGTGGGCATGATCGTTGAAAAGGCGCTGAACATGGCGGATATGATGAATATCCCCGTGCTGGGCATCGTTGAAAATATGAGTTATATCGAATGCCCGGATTGCGGAAAGCATCTGGATGTGTTCGGTACCAGCCACAGCGATGAAGTGGCCGAGAAGCACGGCGTTCAGGTGCTGGGCCGTCTGCCGATCGATCCCAAACTGGCGGCGCTTTGCGATAACGGCCAGATCGAGAATTTCGAGGGCGACTGGCTGGCGGATGCCATGAAGGCTGTCAACGAACTGAAAAAGTAAGATATAAAAATCAAAACACAGGAAGTGTGCCGAAGGGCTGCTTCCTGTGTTTTATTATGTGCTCTTATGCCGGTGCTCCGGGGCATGGATCAGGGAATGGTCGGTGTGATCACGGGCATTCCGTCCCTGAAGGTGACATCCGCGCGGGAAAGCAGCCAGTTTTTGCCGCCGTCCGGGCTGCCCTGATAGAACAGATGGATCCTGCCGTCATCCTCCATGAAGACATAGGGGTGGCCGGATTCGCTGGCGTTCCACGTGCCTTCGGGACCGTTTTTCAGCAGTGGCTCCATACTCATACGGGTAAAACGCACGCCGTCATCCGACACCGCGCAGCTGATCTGCTGCGGAGAACAGTTATACGCGCCGGCATAGAACAGATACACACGGTCATTCAGGGTGATGGCTGCCGGAGCCTCAATACATTTCTGCTCCCACGGCAGCTCCGGCTTCAGGATGGCGGCATCGCATTCCTGTCTCCACGCGCCGGCGGAAAAATCACTGTTCAGGTCCGCGGAGGAGACACCGAGCATCTGGATCTCGCCCCTGGGATCCCGGGTCGCCCAGTACAGATAAAGACGTCCTCTGAAGGCTGTCACATCCGCGTCGATCGCGCGGCCGATGTTCCAGTCCCCGGTCGGGCAGATGACAGGATTGGACGGATCGTGTTCAAAATGAATGCCGTCATCCGATACGGCGTGGCAGATATGATCCTTCGGAAACTGCCCGTAACTCTGATAAAACAGGTGGATCCGGTCGTTCAGCACGATCGCGCCGGGGGCGCAGATGCCCTTGCCCTCGGCTGCCTGTACGGCGCGCAATGCTCCGCAACGGGTCCAGTTTTCCAGATCATCGCTTTTCGCGATCCCGATCTGCCAGCTGTCCTGTTCGCTGCCGGTCATCAGGGTGGAATAATACAGATAGGCGGTCCCGTGAAAGCGGATCACGCAGGGATCCTTGGCAAAACTGCGCCCGTCGGGAACATCGGAACGGAAAAGCATATGACACCTCCTGCGGTATGGATCAGAAAAAGCGGCGGATCATTCCTGTGCGCGCTGACGCAGAATGTATGCCACCTGGCGGCGCAGGCCCTCTTCCAGCGTGGTCGCGGGAAGCGGCAGCCCGGCTTCCTTCAGCCGTGTCAGGTCATAGGCGCGGGGACACAGATGCCCGGAGTACTGCGGATGCGCCTCCAGATATCCCTCCTCCGGAATCTCTTTGATCGTGACGGGGCGGTTCAGGATGCGGCCCAGCGTGAAGTAATATTTCGCGTTGGGCACGATATCCGGCCCGCCGATGCAGAAGACCTTGTTATACGTCTTTTCGTTTTTCATGGCAGCCAGCATACAGGCGCACAGATCGCCCGCGTAAATGGCCTGGATCAGGTATTTACCGCCGCCCACCAGCGGAAGCGGTTCCTCTCGATCCATGATATCGATGATATCATCCCTGCGGGTCAGCTCCGGGAACGCGCCCAGCTTGCTGCCCTCACCGAAGATATGACCCGGACGGAAAATGGTGTAGGTCAGCCGCTTTCCGGCGTCCGCCAGATACACCTGTTCCATCTTGCGTTTGTTCGCGCCATAACTGCCGTCATCCAGATAGATATCCGCGTATTCATCTTCGGTCTGAGGGATGGTCTTTTTGTGCGGATGATAGACGCTGTCTGTGGAAATGACCACGACGCGGTCTGTAAACTCGGGCAGAATGGTCAGCGCTGCCTCAGCCTGCTCCGCGTTGAAGCAGATGCAGTCCAGCACACAGTCAAAACGCGTATTTGTCTCCTGCAGGGCCTTTTTGAAGGCGGGCACATCGTTCCGGTCCGCGATCACAGGATGCACATCGGGGGAAAGGGGACGGTTGCCGCGGGTCACGCACCACACCTCATGCTTCTGTTCCAGTGCCATTTTTGTCAGCGTGCCGCTTACGAATCCGCTGCCGCCGAGGATCAGGATCTTCATAAATATATCTCCCTTATGAACTTGATTTGTACAGGACCTTGTTCTTTTATGATCCGCCTGAAATATCCGGTCTGTTGATAGATTGATTATAGCAGACATCGGATTCCGGGGCAATAGAGGGGGCGCATCCTGTTCGTTTTCCCATATTATCCGATAGGATTGTTCAATTCGTTCTTTTCCGGCATCAAAAAAGGCGGCAGGCTTTTCAGCCTGCCGCCTGGATTTACGATCAGCGGTTGAGGATGGTTTCTTCGGTGTCCTTATCGAAGAAGTGCAGACGGCTGGTATCCATGGCGACCACGGTATCATCACCGGTGCGGGTCTTGGTGCGGGGATCAACGCGAGCGATCACGTTCTCTTCCTTACCGGAGGTGGAGAAGTGCAGATAGGTCTCAGCGCCCATCAGCTCGGTGACTTCGATGTGCACCTTCATGCTGGCTTCGGGATGAGCAGCCACGAATTCGGGAGCGTCGTCGATATCTTCGGGACGGATACCCATGGTGACTTCCTGACCGATGTACTTCTTGTCGACCAGCTTGTCCAGCTTGCTCTGGGGAACCTTGATGGCGTTGTCGCCGAATTCGCAGTACACAGCGCCGTCGCGTTCAACCAGCTTGGCATCGAAGAAGTTCATCTGGGGGCTGCCGATGAAGCCGGCCACGAACTTGTTGTGGGGATAGTCGTAGTTGTTCTGGGGGGTATCCACCTGCTGGACGAAACCGTCCTTCATGATGACGATACGGGAACCCATGGTCATAGCTTCGGTCTGGTCATGGGTAACGTAGATGAAGGTGGTCTGCAGACGCTGATGCAGCTTGGTGATCTCGGTACGCATCGCAACACGCAGCTTGGCGTCCAGGTTGGACAGAGGTTCGTCCATCAGGAAGACCTTGGGCTCACGGACGATAGCACGGCCCAGAGCAACACGCTGACGCTGGCCGCCGGACAGAGCCTTGGGCTTACGGTTCAGCAGGTGAGCGATGTCCAGGATCTTGGCGGCTTCTTCCACGCGGCGCTTGATCTCGTCCTTGGGGGTCTTGCGCAGCTTCAGACCGAAGGCCATGTTGTCGAACACGGTCATGTGGGGATACAGAGCGTAGTTCTGGAACACCATGGCGATATCGCGATCCTTGGGAGCGACGTCGTTCACGAGCTTGTCGCCGATGTACAGTTCGCCGTCGGAGATTTCTTCCAGACCGGCGACCATGCGCAGGGTGGTGGACTTGCCGCAGCCAGAGGGGCCGACCAGCACGATGAATTCCTTATCCTTGATCTCCAGGTTGAAGTCAGAAACAGCGGTAACGCCGCCCGGATACTTCTTATAAATGTGTTTAAGAGATACGCTTGCCATTGAAAAAGTTCCTCCTTAAAGTACGCAGACCTATACAGCCCGCATCAATTATTAACAGTATATATTGTATCAAATTTTTGTGAAAAATGAAAGATGTTAAATCCCCAAATTTTACGCTGTTCTTTTGTTGCATTTGCACAAACAGCGCAGAGATTCGACATTTTCGGCATTTTTTGCGCCGCCAGAGAGTAAATGTGGTTTACTTTTTGACGAGTGCAAAACGAAAGTCAGTTCTCTTCCTTGAACCGAAGGGTCAGGGCGATCCGCTTTTTGGGAATATCGACCGACAGGACGCGGACGCGGATC
>CALCTW010000047.1 GCA_937907055.1 uncultured Clostridia bacterium
GCCGACGCCGTTCTGGTCGAGCTTCGCGAAGGGGTCGCTCTCGAGGATCTTGGAGTCGTAGTACGCGGTAAGGAACTTGCCCGCGTCGTCACGGCTGAAGCCGAAGGTCATCTGGGTCAGATCGTTGGTACCGAAGGAGAAGAACTCAGCTTCCTTAGCGATCTCGTCAGCAGTCAGAGCTGCACGGGGGATCTCGATCATGGTGCCAACTTCGTACTTCATATCAACACCAGCAGCGGCGATCTCTTCGTCAGCAGTCTTAACAACGACCTTCTTGACGTAGACCAGCTCCTTGATCTCGCCGACCAGGGGGATCATGATTTCGGGAACCATGTTCCAGTCGGGATGAGCCTTCTTGACGTTGATTGCCGCGCGGATAACAGCCTTGGTCTGCATTGCAGCAATCTCAGGATAGGTAACAGCCAGACGGCAGCCACGGTGACCCATCATGGGGTTGAACTCGTGCAGAGAAGCAATGATTGCCTTGATCTCTTCCACGCTCTTGTTCTGAGCAGCAGCCAGAGCCTCGATTTCGGGCTCGGTGGTGGGAACGAACTCGTGCAGGGGGGGATCCAGGAAACGGATGCACACGGGCATGCCTTCCAGAGCCTCGTACAGCTTCTCGAAGTCACCCTGCTGGTAGGGCAGGATCTTCTCCAGAGCAGCTTCGCGCTCTGCAACGGTATCGGAGCAGATCATCTCGCGGAATGCGGCAATACGCTCTGCCTCGAAGAACATATGCTCGGTACGGCACAGGCCGATGCCTTCTGCGCCCAGCTCGCGAGCCTTCTTGGCATCAGCGGGGGTGTCGGCATTGGTGCGAACCTTCAGACGGCGATACTTGTCAGCCAGAGCCATGATGCGGCCGAACTCGCCAACGATCTCAGCATCCACAGTGGGGATGATGCCGTCATAGATGTTACCGGTGGAACCATCAATGGAGATGCAGTCGCCCTCGTGGTAGACCTTGCCGGCCAGAGTGAACTGCTTGTTCTCCTCGTCCATGTTGATTTCGCCGCAGCCGGAAACGCAGCAGGAACCCATGCCACGGGCAACGACGGCAGCATGAGAGGTCATACCGCCACGGACAGTCAGGATGCCCTGAGCAGCCTTCATGCCGGTGATATCTTCGGGAGAGGTCTCCAGACGAACCAGAACAACCTTCTCGCCGCGGGCAGCCCAGGCCTCAGCGTCCTCAGCAGAGAAGACAACCTTACCGGCAGCAGCTCCGGGAGAAGCACCCAGGCCCTTACCGATGGGAGTAGCAGCCTTCAGTGCCTTTGCATCAAACTGAGGATGCAGCAGGGTATCCAGGTTACGGGGATCGATCATGGCAACAGCCTTCTTCTCGTCGATCATGCCCTCGTCCACCAGGTCGCAGGCGATCTTCAGAGCAGCCTGAGCGGTACGCTTGCCGTTGCGGCACTGCAGCATGTACAGCTTGCCGTTTTCAACGGTGAATTCCATATCCTGCATGTCGTGATAACGATCTTCGAGGATCTGGCAGACCTTGACGAACTCAGCAAAGGCCTCGGGGAACTTCTGTTCCATCTGAGCGATGGGCATGGGGGTACGAACGCCGGCAACGACGTCTTCGCCCTGAGCGTTGAACAGGAATTCGCCCATCAGCTTCTTTTCGCCGGTGGCGGGGTCACGGGTGAAGGCAACGCCGGTACCGGAGTTGTCATTCAGGTTACCGAAGACCATGGGCATGACGTTGACAGCGGTACCCCAGGAGTAGGGGATGTCGTTGTCACGACGATAGACATTGGCGCGGGGGTTGTCCCAGGAACGGAACACAGCGCGGATAGCGCCGTCCAGCTGGACGAGAGGATCGGTGGGGAAATCGGAACCGATCTTGTTCTTGTATTCAGCCTTGAAGGCCTGAGCCAGATCCTTCAGATCGGCAGCGGTCAGATCGACGTCGAACTTAACGCCCTTTTCTTCCTTCTTGGCATCGATCAGCTGTTCGAAGTACTTCTTACCGACTTCCATAACGACGTCGGAGTACATCTGGATGAAACGACGATAGGAGTCATATACGAAGCGCTCGAACTTGGGATCGGGGTTGCCGGCGATCATAGCAGCGCAAACTTCGTCATTCAGACCCAGGTTGAGGATGGTATCCATCATACCGGGCATGGAAGCGCGGGCACCGGAACGGACAGAAACCAGAAGAGGATTCTTCAGGTCGCCGAACTTCTTGCCGTTGACTTCTTCCATCTTGGCGATGTTTTCCTTGATTTCAGCCATGATACCATCGTTGATGGTACGGCCGTCCTCGTAATACTGGGTGCAGGCTTCGGTGCTGATGGTGAAGCCCTGGGGAACGGGCAGACCGATTTTGGTCATTTCAGCCAGGTTGGCGCCCTTGCCACCGAGAAGCTCACGCATGCTGGCGTCGCCTTCGGTGAACATGTAGACGTACTTCTTTGCCATTGGGTATGTTCTCCTTTCGGAATTGGAATAACAGAGTACTTGCGACCGTGCATTTTAAGCATACAAAACAAGAGTGCCTTGCACGAATCCGTTTCATTATACAATGATTTTCGGGTTCATGCAAGGCAAAAACAGACAAAAAAGGGCGATAAAAACAGGCAAAACCGGAAAATTAACAAAAATGCAAAAATTAGCGAAGAGCGTTTCAGGAATGTAAGCGCTTTACTTCAGGACAGACGCCGCGGCACCGGGAAGTTCTGAGAAGGCACGGATCACCGCGGCCGGCGCGGAGGACGTGCCGAAGCCGTAGGCGGCATGGATGAACGGGATGCCGGCCTCGCGGGAGGAGGTCTCATCCCCCGCGGTATCGCCGATGTAAGCCGCCTTCGAAATGTGATTGCGTTCCATCAGAAGACGGATGTTATCGGCCTTGAGGAGCATGGTGCGGCCGTACATTTCATAATCCCTGAAATAGGCGGCCAGATGATGCGCCTGAAGGAAGGCCTGAACATAGCCGTCCTGACAGTTGCTGACGATGTAAAGATCATACGAGCGGCTGAGCAGCGCGAGGGTCTCCTCCACATGGGGGTAGAGCAGCGCGCCGGTCCGCGCCAGCACCTCGCACTCCCGCACCTCGCATTCGTGCATATAGGCCGCGCGCTTTTCGGGAGAAAGATCGCGGAAAATCACCGCGGCGATCTCCTCCATGGTGCGGCCGAAAAGGCGGCTGATCTCCGGCTGCGTGAGGCGGAAGGGGGTGTCTTCATGTTCTTCAAGAACGGTGTTCCAGATATCGGCCACGGCGTAGGTGGAATCCCACAGGGTGCCGTCCAGATCAAAAATCAATGCGTCCATCATGCTTATCCTTTGCCCATGATTGAACCGCGGAGCGGTACGGGCAGGGACATTATACACGCGATGGCGCACGGGCGCAAGGCGCAACAGAAAACGCCCCGCGGATGGACCAGAGCAGATCAATATGACTTTTGCCGCCGAAAATGAAAACAGGCGCGGTCGATCGACCGCGCCCGCTGAAAATTTTAAAATTCAAGCATCCAATCGGGATTGTATCGGTAAGTCAAAGGCAACCACATCGTCATATCCGAATACATCAAAACCGCACCGTCCGGAAGCCACTGTTCTCCATTTTTGACAAAATAGAGAACCAGGGTTAATTCGGTGAAATCGTCGGTATCATCGGAATGTACCTGCCAAGTAAAGCTCAGTAACGCGTCATAATCTTTAGCCGGATCATGCTGATATGAGATAGTACTAAAGCTCTCGCGGAGAAAAGGCAATTCACACGGAAACTGTAATTCGAGTCTGACAGGTATGTGCTTTCCCGGGGAATATTCACATTCACTGTCGAGAAGGAAGGCTTCCACTTTCCAATGAGCATCAAAGAGCTCGGACAAAAATGCCACCTCGCCATACTTTTCATCAGGCGAGTTCTTGTACACGAGCTAGCACTCAGATAAATAGATCGACGGATCGACACAAGTGACGAAAGCGTCACCATAACCGGCTTCCCAGTTGATATCAGCAGAGTTCAGCAACGCTGTGTAATCCAGATCACCGATCAGTTCTGTCAACTCAAGAGGGGGATCCAACGCAATGCCCTGCAACTGCTCAACAGTGACACCTTCCGCCAGAGATGATGAGCACATCAGGAGCAGAACAATGAGAAGTACAAAAACTTTTTTCATAAGCTACCTCCTTTTTAATCAGTATACTACAGACAAAAGAATCTATCAAGCCTATTTTAAGCTCACTGTAAGCGCAACAGAAAACGCCCCGCGGATGAACCGCGGGGCGTGAATGGATGAGGGTGATATTGACCCGGAAGGGATCAATACATGCCGCCCATACCGGGGTTGCCGGCGGGGGCAGCCGGTTCGGGCTCGGGGATGTCGGTGACCAGAGATTCGGTGGTCAGGACCATGGCCGCGATGGAGGAAGCGTTCTGCAGGGCAGTACGGGTGACCTTCGCGGGGTCGATGATGCCGTGTTCGATCATATCGACATATTCGCCCTTCAGAGCGTCATAGCCATAACCGACCTTGCGGCTGCGGCGGATGGTGTCGATGATGACAGCACCGTCGATACCGGCGTTGCGGCTGATCTGACGGACGGGTTCTTCCATGGCGCGCAGCACGATCTCCACGCCGGTGCGGGTGTCGCCGGTGTACTTGCCGACGATGGCCTTGACCTTGGGCATGACATTGAGCAGCGCGACACCGCCGCCGGGGACGATGCCTTCTTCAACAGCGGCACGGGTGGCAGCCAGCGCGTCTTCGATGCGGAGCTTGCGATCCTTCATTTCAACTTCGGTAGCGGCACCGACCTGGATGACGGCAACGCCGCCGGCCAGCTTGGCCAGACGCTCCTGCAGCTTCTCCTTGTCATACTCGCTCTTGG
>CALCTW010000048.1 GCA_937907055.1 uncultured Clostridia bacterium
AATCACTGACACACAGGGCAACGCTATTTCCTGGAGCAGTGCAGGATCCCTTGGATTCCGCGGTTCCAAGAAGTCTACACCGTTTGCTGCACAGTCTGCTTCCGAAACAGCAGCAAAAGCAGCTATGGAGCATGGTCTTCGCAGCGTTGATGTGTATGTCAAGGGACCTGGTTCCGGCCGTGAAAGTGCAATCCGTGCTCTGCAGACAGCTGGTCTTCAGGTGACAATGATCAAAGACGTGACGCCAATCCCGCACAACGGATGCCGTCCGCCGAAACGTAGAAGAGTCTAAGGAGGAAGTAAGCTATGGCTAGATATACAGGATCTGTCTGCAGACAGTGCCGCAGAGAAGGCGTTAAGCTCTTCCTTAAAGGTGACCGTTGCTATTCTGACAAGTGCGCTATTACAAAGCGTCACACACCGCCGGGAATGCATGGACAGGGACGCAGAAAACAGTCTGAATATGGTATTCAGCTCCGTGAAAAGCAGAAAGTCCGTCGTGCATATGGCATTCTGGAATCCCAGTTCAGAAAATACTATGACATGGCATCCAACATGCACGGTGTTACCGGTGAAAACATGCTCCAGCTGCTGGAGCTGCGTCTTGACAACGTTATCTACCGTCTGGGCCTCGCCAAGACCCGCCGTATGGCGCGTCAGGTCGTCGGTCACGGTCATATCCGCGTCAACGGCGAAAAGGTGGACATTCCTTCCTACTCTGTGAAGGTCGGCGATGTGATCACTCTGCGTCAGCGTTCTACTGAATCCGAAATGTTCAAGAGCCTGCGTGAGGGCACCGGTGTGATGACTCCCAAGTGGCTGACTTTCGATGCCGCTCAGCTGACCGGCACCGTGGCCGCCCTGCCTACCCGCGAAGATATCGATTTCACGCTGCAGGAGAACATGATCGTCGAATATTACAGCAGGTAATAATCGATAAGCAGCGCAAAATCTCCCTAACTGACCGCAAGGAGGGCATCCAACGTGATCATCGAAATCGAAAGAGCGCGTATCGAATGCACGGAGATGAGCGAAAACAACACTTTCGGTCGCTTCGTGATCGAGCCGCTTGAACGTGGCTTTGGGCATACGCTGGGCAATAGCCTGCGTCGCGTACTGCTCAATTCCCTCCCCGGCGCCGCCGTGACCTGTGTCAATATCGACGGCGTGGCCCATGAATTCTCCACCATTCCCGGCGTCAAAGAGGATGTTACTGAGATCATCCTCAACCTGAAGCGTCTGTCTCTCAAGCTTTATTCTGATCAGATCAAGCGTGTAGAGATCAGCGCGGAAGGCCCGTGTGAAGTGACCGGCGCGGCCATCCGTGTCGATGACGAAGTGGAGATCGTCAACCCCGATCTGCATATCGCAACTCTGGGTGAAGGCGCGAAGCTGCATATGTGGCTTACGCTGGACAAGGGCCGGGGCTATGTATCTTCAGAAAAAAATAAGGCAAATCAGAATGTTATCGGTGACATCGCCATCGATTCCATCTATACTCCCATCAGCAAGGTCAACTACATTGTCCAAGATACCCGTGTCGGGCAGCAGACGGACTATGATCGTTTGACCATGGAGATCTGGACTGACGGCAGCATCAAGCCCGATGAGGCGATGGCTCTGTCCGCCCGTATCCTGACTGAGCAGCTCTCCCTCTTCACCGGCCTGACCGAGCAGTCCATGCCCATCAGCATGGTGGAGCCTGAGAACAACAAGATGGAAAAAACACTGGAAATGACCATCGAAGATCTGGATTTGTCTGTCCGCGCTTACAACTGCCTGAAGCGCGCCGGTATCAACACGGTTTCCGAGTTGGTGCAGCGTGATGAAGAAGACATGATGAAAGTGCGTAACCTGGGCAAGAAGAGCTTGGAAGAGGTTGAACAGAAGCTTGAGGCACTCGGCCTGAGCCTCCGTTCCGCCGAAGAGTGATAGGAGGAAGTTTCCAATGGCATTAGAGCGTAAGCTGGGCCGTGTCGCCAGCCAGCGTAAGGCCCTTCTGCGTAACCTGGCCACCAATCTTCTGTGGTACGGTCGTATCGAGACCACCGAAGCCAAGGCCAAGGAAGTTCGCAGCATCGTAGAAAAAATGGTCACTCTCGCTATCCGCGAGTATGACAAGACTGTCGAAGTCGAAAAGGAATTCGACAATGAAGCGAAGCAGACCGTCAAAGAGACCTTTGTCAACGATCTGCCCAGCAAACTGCATGCCCGTCGTCTGATGATGGCTTACCTGTACGATGTAAAGGTTGCCAAGAACGATGACGAGACCAAGACTGAATACAAAGAGCGCACCAAGGATGCCAAGCATCCTGTGGTGGAAAAGCTCTTCCGTGAGTACGGCCCCAAGTACCGTGCCCGCAATCAGGAAAAGAACTGCACCGGCGGCTATACCCGTATGTATAAGATGGGTCCCCGTCGCGGTGATGGCGCTGAAATGGTCATCATCGAGATGCTGTAATCCAGCCTGAAAGAAACATCCGCTGTAAAAGGCGGATGTTTTTTTGTGCCTGTAAAGCATTTATTGGAGCAGCCGGTCACACTGAAAATCGCCCCAAATGTAAAATTGCCCCGCGCGCGGCCCGCATTTATTGACACAGGCTTTTCGCTTGTGCTATTCTATGCGTGCGCTTGATTGGCGCATATCAGATAAAGAAAGTGATCTGCAATGAAAAAATTTCTTAGTATCCTGCTTGTTTTCACCCTCCTTCTGTCGCTGTTTGGTTTCGCGCAGGCGGAGATCCGGGCAAATAATCCTTTGATCGATCCGCAGACTGTCAAGCCTGTAAAGACTGAGAAAGAGTATTTTAACCTCCTGATCCTGGGGATCGATTTCAGTGATAATAAATCCTATCGCATGAGCGGCGGCCGCAGTTCGGAAAAGGCCGATCTTTCCGGCTGCCACACCGATGCCATCATGGTCATCTCTGTGGATATCGAAACGGGCACCGTTCGCTTCATCTCCCTGCCCCGTGACACCGTCACCTATGTGCCGGGTGTTCAGGGTCTGTATAAGCTGAATGCCGCTTTCAATTGCGCCGATAACATCGATCAGGGCTTGAAGAACATCGTCAACGCGTCCTCCTGGCTTCTGGGCGGCGTTGAGATCGACGCCTACGTAGCTGTGGATGTGGACGCCCTCATCACCCTGTGCGATACCATGGGCGGCCTTGATTATGACATGGATATGGCCTATCATTCCGGCAGCCGTTATTATCAGAAGGGTATGCAGCATCTGGACGGACAGGGCATTTTCGATTATGTCCGCGCCCGCAAGAACGCCACAGATAATGTGAACGATATCACCCGTACCAATCGTCAGCGCAAGATGATGATGGCCATCGTTTCTTATCTCAAGGCCAATCCCAAGAAGGTCGTCAAGCTCTGGGCCAAAGCCATGAGCGGCGATATCAACTGCTTTACCGATCTGACCGGCCGGGATTATAAAACGCTTTATTCCTTCTTCACCGGTATGGATCATATGTCCTTGGAAAGCTATGTGCTCAATTGCAATCTCCACCGCACGCTGGATTGGAATTTCAATTTCCCCTACCTTGCGGAACGTCTCGAAATGCTGAAGAATCTCTTTGGCATCGATGCTTATGATCTGCCCTACAGCACCAACTCCTACGCTGAATGGCTGAAGGCGTATGGCTTCACCAATGCCAAGCGCATCCATGTGGCGCGTGATATCTATGCTTACTGCAAGTCCGTTGAGAATAAGACGGAAGAAGAGCAGCAGCTGACGGACGCGCTCGATCAGGCGATCGATGCCGCTGTTCTGGCCTATGACGCGGAATCCCTTCAGCGCAACGGAACCAATCTGGACGCGATGGAAAAGGCCGTTTCCGCCATGATGCGCGCCGCTGATAGGGCAGCCGAAAAGTGTGGATATCCTGCCGAATACCGCTGGTACCTGACCGATCTGTGGTATAAGGATCCCGCCATCAACGCCTGGAATCAGATCAACTGGAACTGATATCGAGATTAAGTTCTTTATAAAACAAAACAGAGAGCTGTTCGGGCTCTCTGTTTTGCTTTATTGATGGATCAGTTTTCGCTTTCCGTCATGACAGCCGCGGCATTTTCATCCGCCGTCAGCAGGCGTTCAAACAGCTCCTTCATCGACATCTTGTCCACTGTGCGCGTCTTTCCGCTCGGGTCACGGCGGCACAGCGCGGCGTGTTTGCAATAATCACAGGGAGAAGACGTTTTCTGCGCGGCGGGATCGGCATGGATGTGTCCTGCCATGATCTGTTCAGCCAGGTCGATCGCCTTGTTTTTCGCGTGTTCGATCATGGCTGTGATCTCCTGCAGGCTCGCGGCAGGCGCGTTTTCTGAGAATTTCCCGTCTTTATTCAGTGCCCTTGGCAGAGAGGCGGGTTCGTCCCCATTGTCCACCAGCCGCCATACCTTCACATCCTTCAGCCCCAGTCCTTTCAGCCGCAGCTTGGCTGCCAGCGCGTTTTCAATGTCCTTCAGGGCTTCCTTTTCGGTCAGCAGCGGATCATCGATGTGTGAATAGAACATGCCGGCCGGCTGTGCCTGCGGCTCATTCTCCAGCAGCACCGCCATGTACAGCAGCAATTGCAGCTGCAATCCCCACCAGATCTGTCCGGCCTTCAGTTCCTTGTTTGATGATTTATAGTCCACCACGCGCAGATACAGGCCTTCGTCACCTTCGTAGCGGTCCACGCGGTCGATCCGGCCCTCCAGATAGATCCTGGATCCATCCTTTAATGTCAGCGGCAGCGCGGGCAGGGAATCCTCATCCGATTTGCCGAATTTGATCTCCTGCGCGTCCGGGCGGAAGGCGCTGTTTTGGGATGTGCGTGTGAACACCCAGGCCACCCGCTTCACGGCCTTTTTGTATTTTTCCATCGCGTTTTGCAGCCGCGCGTAATCGCCCACCGGTGACTCACGCATCAGTTTTTCCGTCAGCGGCCGGATCGCTTCATCCATGGCCGCGTCGCAGGTCTGTTTGCTTATTCTCGGCCAGCCCTGCATCTCCGGCAGCAGCCGTGTAAAACGCTCCATGGCATCGTGATAGAAGTTTCCCAAATCATTGCTTTCAAAGGTCCATTCTTTGCGTTCGACCGGCTTCAATCCGTGATCGGCAAAGTGCTTGAACGGGCAGGAGGCAAAGCTCTCCAGCCTGCTGATGGATACCTTGCGCTCCATAAACAGCTCTTTCGCGATCTCGCGGGGCAGGTCATCCGCTGTCGCCTCATGAAAGGCTGATTTCAGCTTTTCGGCTTCCCCCCGGGTGTTTTCATCCCGGTTCAGGTAAGCCCAGGCTTCCTGCCATTCCTCCGTCATATCCCCCGGCGTGTTTTCACGCAGCCGTACGGATAACGCGCTCAGCGCGCTTTGCGGCGAACGGGGCTTCTGCGCGCCCTGACGCATTTTCACGCTGCCCTGTATTTCCAAGGGAAACTGGCTCAGGATCATATTGATGCTGCTCACCTTTCCCAGCGCGCGTCCGTCCTGTGTGGCGGTCGGGTAGGAGAGGAACAGCTTTTTTCGCGGCGCGGAGAAGGCCTTCCAGATATCCAGCTGCTTCATGGCATCCTGCTCCCGTCCGGAGAGAGAAAGGTGTACTTTCTCCCGCTCTTCCAGCGCGATCCGCTCCGGATCCGTCAGCAGCTCCGGCGCGGCCGGATCCATCATGCTGTCGTTCAGCGCGCACGCGAACAGAACATCCAGTCCGTTCAGCGGCATATTGCCGATCATGCCGCAGTTCAAGCATCCGGTTTCAGGCGGCAGGGAGGAAAGCTTCTTTTCCTGCAGCCCGGCCTCCAGATGATCGGCCAGCGATGCCGCTCTGCAGGTCATTCCCTCCATGATCGTGTCCATCTGATCCAGCAGCTGCATCAGGGTTTCCCATATCTGCGCGGTCTGGATCGCCTTTTCGGTCAGTCCGTTCACTTCCAGCAGCCGGGTGTTCTCTTCCAGCCTGTCCGGCGCGCCGCTCAGGGTCAGAAAGTCGTATACCGCGGTCAGCGCGTCACGGATCGGCGCTTCCTTTTGCTCAAACACAAGGAATAACGGCTCAAAAGGCGCCAGCAGCTTCTGGCGGATCAGCTCGTTCTCCGTGATCTCCTCCGCATCACCCCTTGTCAGGGGATGCAGAAAACGCTCGCCGCGGATCCCGTACGCCAGGCAGTAGTTCTCAAATCGGAAGCATTCCGTGTCCGTCAGCGGCGCGTATCCGCTGTGCAGCAGGTCATATACATCCTCAGGTTTCCACCCGTCCAGGCAGTGCAGGGCGCTCAGCAGATACACCGATACCCCGTGGGAGCCTGCGGGCAGCTTATCCGAGATGTACACCGGTATATTGTATTCCTTCATCACGGCGCTGAGCAGCGCGGTCTGATCCGTGCCCATCGCGACAGCCATCTTCTCAAAGGGAATACCATCGTGATTCAGTTCCAGTATCTTTCCCGCGATCGCGTGCAGCTCCGTATAGGCGTTCGGCATGGCCGAGAGGGTGATGTTCTCTTCATCGCCGCGGTATTTGTCGGGATAATCGCTGTAAAAGGTTTTCTGCAGGTGCCGCAGGTCCCCGGCCGCGTCGCTTTCGCATTTCAGCACGTCCATGCTTTCGCCCTGCAGCTTCTCCATGCTTTTTCGCACGGGGCCGAAAAGCTCGTTGCCCTGCATGCACACCATCAGCACGTACACCTGATCCGCGCAGCCGGCCATCATGCCGGTCAGGTGGCTCAGCTGTTCTGTCATCATATCAAAGCCGTAAACGAACACCGCGGCGCGGTCCAGCAGCCTGCTGTCCGCGATCCGCTCCATCATTTCCAGCATTTCATCCGCGCTGTCCATAAAGCGGCCTTCCGTCAGCTGCTCATACCCTTCATAGATCACCGCGATATCTTTATATTTGTGCTTTGTCGCGCCTTCGCAGGTCTCCGCGTGCGCCCGGATCTGCTCGCTGCTGAGGAAGCCCTGCTTCAGCTGACTGATCAGGACCCCCATCTTTTCAATAAATCCGCGGTTCTCGGCGCAGCTGCGATAGTATTCCAGCCGGTCCTTTCTTTCGCTCAGCACACGGGCGAGCGCCATCTGCCGCCCGCTCCGGTCAATATGCGTACGCGCGTTGCTGCCGGAAAGCGAAAAAACACGGCTGCACAGGCGGGTGGGCGACAGCACTTCCATGTCAAAAAAACCGGGCAGGTCCATGTCCTTCAGCAGCCTTCGCTCCGTGTCCAGCGTATATTGCTCCGGCACCAGTACGATCACCTTCTGCCCCTGCGCGCGGCAAAGCTTTGCCTTTTCCAGCAGGGTGTGCCACAGCTCATGCGGATAACCGTTGATCTTGTACAGCATATCAGCCTCTTACAGTGTAATAGAAAGCGCGAACAGCAGCTGCGCCGCGTAGTAGGTCACAAGGCATATGTAGCCATAGGCCTTGCTTTGGATGTTCCGTGTCACGCGCACAGCCAGCAGGACATCGGAAATGATAAAGCATCCGGCGGCGATCAGCAGCACGGGCTTCTGCGTCACCGCCATGCCCAGCAGGGGGCAGAGGATCAGCGCGTACAGCAGCGCGAAGCCCGGCTTCCGGAAGGCGGATCCCGCGTTCACCGCGCTTCGGATCACGGCATATATGATCAGGTCCGCGGCGATCGCCGCGCCGGTCACATACAGGTTGACGGCTTCAGGCGCTCTCATCAGGCACATCGCGGCAATATAGCAGATATGTCCCAGTGAAAACAGCGCCACGCCGGGCGCGGGCCTGTAATTCAATGTATAATCCGCGGCCGCGCCGAGGAACAGCCCCCAGCAGATCAGCCAGGCGCTCATCTGCGCGGTGTTCACCGCCATGCTCAGCGCCGCGAAGGCGGAGGAGAGGGTCACCAGCGCCTTGAAGCTGCTGCTTACCGCTCTCGGAAAGCCCTTTTTGTGCTTTGTTTCCATATACAGCGCGCAGAACACGCATTGAAATACGATCAGGGGGATCAGAATATAAAGGGGCACAGGATCACCTCGGTTTCAGATCAGGTCGTGTCCTTATCATTTCGCCGTTCCGCTGCCGAAATCCTGCCTTTTTACATCTCATCCGCCGCGGAAAGGGCATTATTGCCATGCGCCGCATTGACCGTATTTTCCCTTTGTGGTATAATCCTGCGTACAGGGTTTCCTGTCAATCCTTCGTGAGGAGGTGATCTCACCGTGAGAGCACAACAGGTGGTGCTGACTGTCAATGGTTCGGCCCAGGGAGAAGAAGATGAGGGCGTTCGTCTGATGACGACCGGTCTGCTTTCCGGGAAGGAAAGCCATTGGAAGCTGCGCTACAATGAGATCTCGCCTGATAACGCCGTCAGCCATCATGTGACTGTCAGCATGGATGACGGTGTCGTCACCATGCAGCGCGAGGGGGAGTTTACCACCTCCATGGTCTTTGAAAAGGGTCATCGTTTTGAGGGCAATTATGTCACGCCCTTCGGCAATATCGAAATGGGTGTCTATCCCACCCGCGTCCAGTATCAGGTGGCGGAAGAGGGGAAGGGCGAGGTGAATCTTCAGTATCAGCTCGATCTGAGGGGGCAGTTCGCCGCCATGCATGAGATCAATATTCGTTTCGCGCCGGGGAAGCATTCATGACGGCGCAGGCGATCTGGGCCCGCTTGCGGGCTTTGGCGCGACAGCACGCGGGCCGCACGGTATACAGGCCTACGAAGCCTGCCGCGCTTTTTGTATGCGATCAACCGCCCGAAGCCGCTTCGGAGGACTGGCAGGTTTTTCAGCAAAAGGGGCAGTGGTATTACACGCCCTCTGTTTCCCTTCTTCAGCGGGAAGGTCTCCTTCCTTCGCTGCCGTCACCTTCCGCGCGGGTTCTCCTGCAAACGGAAACAGAGCACATCCTTCACACCTGCGCGGTCCGCTGCCTCAGGGAAACCGCGCCGGAGCAGGATCCGGAGCTCCTCATGCTCTGCCTCTATCATCTGGCCTTTGGTCAGACCGATGCCCTGGCCCGCGCGCTGCCCGGGGTCATCGCGCGCAGGCTTCGCGATAAACAGCCGCTCAGTCGGGCAGCCGGCACGCTGATCATTCATCACCTTATTTCACAATCATCATAATCGGAGGAGATTATCATGCTGATCACACACATGGGCCACAGTGAGTTTCTTCTTCAGATCGGGAAGACCGTGATTCTGACCGATCCTTTCGACGATCATGTCGGGTACCGTATGCAGTCTCCGGCAGCGAATGTCGTGCTTGTCAGTCACAGTCACGGCGATCACAGCTGCGTACAGAAGGTGGCGGGGGAGCCTGTCGTTGTCACCGCTCCCGGTGTCCATTCTGTCGCGCCGGGCGTCACGGTCACCGGCATTGCTTCCGTGCATGATCAGGAGGGCGGCGCGAAGCGCGGCCCGAATGTCATCTATGTCATCGAGGCGGAGGGCCTTCGCGTCGCCCATCTGGGCGATCAGGGGTGTCTCCTCACAGCGGAGCAGGTCGCGCGTCTGGGCCGCGTGGATGTCCTGCTCGTGCCTGTCGGCGGCTTTTTCACCATCGATGCCGCTGAGGCTTACGAGACCGTGAAGGCGCTGTCTCCCGCGGTCACCATTCCCATGCATTACAAGACCGCCGTGAACGCCGCCTGGCCCATTCAGGATGAATCGGAGTTTTTGCGTCTCATGCAGGCTGAAAACTGCCCCCGTATGCCGCAGATCCGTATCACCGCCGGCGATCTTTCTCAGCAGCCGCGCTGTGCCGTTCTGCGTTCCGTCTGCCTGTAATTTTCCGCCTGAGTGCCTTTCTTTGGAAGGAATTGCAAAAAATAAGCGCTTTTTCCAGTAAAATGGGCAGGTTTGGGCATTTTTCTGCTTGTGTTTTCTCCTGATTGGGCATATAATATGCGCGGTTGGTCCATCGGGTCTGTGGTTGAAAGCCGATGCCAGTCGCAGGCAAAGCGGTCCTCGTAATCCGGCCAAAGCGCCGGGGAGCATGGTGCGGTCTAGATGTCAGTCCGGCCGCGCGAAAGCGCGAGAGAAGGGCGTGAGGGCGCAAAGGCGCAGAGCTAACTTCCAGCCGGCGTGTGAGGGGGCAAAGACCAGGTCAGCCGTACGCCAACCAACACTTATTTATTTCAGGGGGAAATATCGACCATGTATCAGGACAAGACTTTGGTGTGCCGTGACTGCGGTAATGAATTCGTCTTCACCGCCGGCGAACAGGAATTCTATGCCGAAAAGGGTTTCCAGAATGAACCCACCCGCTGCCGTGAATGCCGTCAGGCTCACAAGGCTGCTCGGAACAACAACGCGGGCACCAGAGAAATGCATGATGCTGTGTGTGCCAATTGCGGCGCCAATACTCAGGTTCCCTTCCTGCCCAAGGAAGATCGTCCTGTGTACTGCAGCGCCTGCTATGCCGCTATGCAGCACAACCGGTAATTGAATTTACCGCGGAGCATCCCGTCAGGGGTGCTCCGTTTTTTGTTTTCATACCCGTTCCCGGATCCGGGGGCGATTCGCCCGCCGGAGGGGGCGTTCTGCTCTCTTTCCCTGTCTGGATCCGTCAAAAAACCGGACGCGTCCGCGCGCCCGGTCCTTTTCTTTTTCAGCCGTTCTTATTCTTTCACACAGAAGGTCTGCTTCGGGCCTGTGTCATTCATCAGCAGGTCCTTTTTCTTATAGTCAAACAGCAGCACCTTGGCCACCATCAGGTCGCCGATGCATCCGCTGATGTGGATCGCCAGCAGCAGCACGGAAAGGAAACGGTACAGCGGATCCGTGAGCAGCGCGATCATCAGCCCGAACACGATGTCATATACCACAAAGGGGGCCAGCACGCTGATCAGCGCGGTCTTCTTGTTCACATACAGGTCAGGCACACCGCAGTAAGCCACCGTCAGCGTCATGCCGAAGGTCAGCTTCTCCCGTGTCAGCAGCTTGTAGGCCGCGCCGTGGGTCAGTTCATGCAGAATGATATAGGCGACCATCGTGATCATGAAGATCAGGTACGCGAGGATCGCGTGTCCTTCCCCGGCGCTGCCGGTAATGATCTTCCACGGGTTCAGCCCCAGTATCACGCACAGCAGCGCGACCACCGCGATCATGATCCCAAGAGCGATCACGTTCATGCGGACGACCGTTTTCTTGTCCTTCGCGTCGATCACCCGGTCCTCTCTGTAGCCTTCGGGCAGCTCCCGGTAAGCGTTCTTTGTTTTCATCTTTCATGATCTCCTTTCTTTCTGTTCAGCAGGCAGCCGATCACGCCGCCCACAGCGCCGCCGGCAAAGTGGGAAAAGTAGGCCACATTGCCGTTGCTCGTCACCATCTGCTCCACCTGCTGTCCCACAAACAGCAGGATCACCAAGATCGTTGTCAGGGGAATGTGCTTCTCGTCAAACGCGGTGAAGGAGGAGAGCACGATGAAGGCAAATACCACGCCGCTCGCGCCCAGCATGCTCACATTCATCAGGCAGGCCAGCAGGCCGGTGATCACTGCCGTCAGCGCGATGGTGATCAGCATCGTCTTCGTTCCGTACTTTTCCTCCAGCAGGGGACCCAGCAGCAGCAGATACGTCATATTGCCGATGAAGTGCGGATAACCGCTGTGCCCGAAGATGTGCGTGAACAGCCGCAGATAGGAGAGCGGATCCGCGAAGTTGAACCCATGCACCTGAAACAGCACCCGGTTGGAAGCGCCGGCGGTGATCCATCCCAGCAGCAGGGCGATCAGACAAACAAAGAAATAGGTCAGCGTGACCGGCGCGTTGTAGTTCAGCTTTATCCCGTTTCCCTTCCGGGTCTTGCTGCCGCCGTCCGCGTAGGCGGTGCCGTCAGCAGGCCCCAGCGTGCCCCGGAAGATCCGCGCCGCGTCGCTGATCACCCACAGCAGGGCGATCGCCCCGGCCGCGATCAGCACCCAGGAGAAGGCGGTCAGATCGCCGCTCAGGCCGCTTATCCTTGCAAAGCCGCTTCTTTGCCCGGGGTTTTGCAGGATGATCCCGCCGATGAGCGATACCAGCCCCAGCAGCTGCAGATAGCCCTTCCACAGCCAGCCTAAATAAAAGCGGTGCGCGCCGGTCATGCCCGGTATGGAAAGGAGCAGGGCGGTCTTTCGTTTTTTATGCGCCCATATGCTTTTCTGTTTTCCGGTCTGCTTCTTCTCCAGCAGGAAAAGCCCGGCAAAGACCGCGCCCAGAATCAGCGGCACGATGAATATCATAAAATGAACGGAGTTCGTTTCTTCCATATGAAGCACCTCCTTTGCGTTTCTGCTCTTTAGTATAGCCTTCGCCCTCGTAAAAATCAACCGCTCCGGTGATGGAAACCGCGCTCCCGCCGCGCGCGGATTGACAAAGCCCCGTGCAGAAAAGTATAATAGGACACAGTTCGTATACAGGAACGGAAGCCGGAAAGAGGGGGTGCGGAGATTGGATAACATGCTGCGTTATCTGGATTGGCGGGGGGATCTGTCCCTCGATCACGCGCCGCTCTGCGCGGTCGATCTGCTCATTTTTTCTTAGCTTGCCCACGCCCCGCTTGAACTGCTTCAGGGGCGCACCGGCTCTCTTTCGGATCTGCGGGATACCCTTTTTCCGCCCTCGGGTTATCTGGGCTCCTCCCTGCTGAAGGATCGGGCGGCGCTCTGGCGCGGCGCGGCAGATACTGTCCGCTTCCGGCCGGTCCGTATGGTCTGGTTCAATGCCTGTTTTGACGCCGCGAATGAGACCCAGTTCGCCGCTGCCCTGTTCACGGTGGGGCGCGCGGCGGTCGTGGCCTTCCGCGGCACGGACGGCACCGTTGTCGGCTGGAAGGAAGATTTCAATATGAGCTATGAACGCGATGTTCCGGCGCAGCGCCTGGCGGTCGCGTTCCTGCAGGCCGCTGCTGATAATCTGCATGCCTGCGGCTGTGATCATCTCATCCTCTGCGGCCACAGCAAGGGCGGCAATCTGGCCATGTACGCGGCTGCCATGTGCCCTGCGGAGGTGCAAAGCCGCATACAGGCGGTCTACAGCTTTGACGGGCCGGGTCTGGCGGAGCATGTGCTCGCCTCTGCCGGCTGGGCTGCCGTCAGCCCACGGGTCCGTCTTTATATCCCCGAAAGCTCCATCATCGGCCTTCTCCTCGGCAATCCCGGCGAAAAGACCGTCGTCGCGTCCGATTCCACCGGCATCATGCAGCACAATCCCTTCAACTGGCATGTCACCGGCGATCATTTTGATACCGTAAAGGAGGTCTCGGCCTCCTCCCGCTTCATCGAAAGGACCCTGCAGGATTTTATTCATAAGGTCCCGCCCGAAATGCGCAAGTCCCTTGTCAACGCGCTGTTCAGCCTCATCAACAAGAGCGGCGTCCGCACCCTGAAGGAGATCCCCCGAGCGCTCCTTCTGCCCACCGCGCCCGTCCGCGAGGTGCTTTCCGCCCTTACCGATAAAGAACGCGGTCTGCTCACCCGTCTGCTCGCTTCCATCGCGCTGGGGGATCGATCCTCCTCCGCGCCCGATCCCGATAAACTGTCTTAAGGAGGTTTCCTTTCATTCATGCAATCCTGGCTCATCGCCGTCATCGCGGCGGCTGTCTATATTCTCTGCAATCTCATCTGCTTTATCCTCATGGGGTGTGATAAATCCCGTGCCCGCAAAAATAAATGGCGTATCAGCGAACGCGCGCTCTTCATTTCCTGCATCTGCTTCGGCGGCATCGGCGGGGTGCTGGGCATGCGCGTTTTCCGCCACAAAACAAAGCACTGGTATTTCCGCCTGTTCTTTCCCCTCATCATGGTATTGCAGATCATCCTCATCCTCATTGCTGCCTATCTTTTCTTCCGTTGATCTGTCAAAGGAGTATCTGTCATGTACGAAGCCATTGAAAAGGCCCTCACAGCGCTGAAGGCCGGCATACCGGTCCGGCCGCTGTCTGTCGCCCCCTATGCCACCCTGAATATCACCGGCACCCGTGTCGATCTCAATGCCATGGATCTGGGGGATTATACCGTCAGCACGCTCCAGATCAAGGCGCCGCTCGGCATCATCCACGCGCAGCTGCTGGTCATCACGCCGCTTCGCAGGGACGCGCCGGCCTGTCTGTGCGCCTTTTTGCATTCTCCGGGCAAGGACACCATGCACATGGAGGCGCTCAACACCCTTCTTTCGCCCGATTCCTTTGAGGATCTCGTCCGTGTCCGCGCCGCGCACACCCGTCCGGCGGATCATGTATCCACCATGGACTGGTATGAGGCCATCAAGCTTCCCGGCTGCATCTGCCGTGATCTGAAGCCCAATGATAAAGAAACGCTCTCTCTCTTTGCCGACTGGATGGCCGCCTACACCGCGCATATGCGCTCCGCGCCGGCCTGTGATGAGAACACCAAGGCCGCGCATGCCCGCGCGGTCGTGGATACCCACATGCTGGCCGACGGCGATATGATCCGTCAGCTCTACAATATGATGGGCGAGGAACGCGCGCGCGGTCTTTTCCGCAAGGCCTTCTTCCCCAAGGATTAATTCATTCAGGAGGAATCTCTCATGAGCAAGGGTAAAAAGAAAAAGTCTCAGGTGAAGGCGCAGCAGGCGGCTGAGGCCGCGAAGAAGGCTTCTAAAGTCAGGAAGAAGTCGCTCCTGCCCGTCTGGCTGTGGTGGGTCATCGGTGTCGCGCTTGTCAGCTGCATCCTCAGCGCGCTGCTTCCGGTTTACGTGCCCCGCATGAACCGCCTCACCACCGCGGAGAACGGCTTCCATCTGGATGCCCTCATTCCGCTGTATATCAGCAATATCCTCATGCCGTTGCTCACCGCCGGCGCGTTCATCTTCTATCATCTGGGCAGACGCGTCCCGGCCTATGTCTGCGCGCTGGGCAATATGGTCTTCCCGGCCCTCTGCTCCATGACCGGCTGCTACGGTCTGGCTGAGATCCTCTTCTATGGTGGCTGCGCCATGATGCTGGGCGGTTATATCACGCTGCACCGCCGTGATTCCGAGGGCAAGGTCATGCAGTATATCCTGCTGGTGCTGGCCGGCTTCGCTTCCGTGCTTCACTTTGTCATGGCGGTCGCGTACGGCGCCACCGGTGTCATCTATGCCACTCCGGATGTCAAGGATGCCTACGCCGCGGTCACCGCCTATTACCTCGCGCCGGCCTTTTACTTCCTCATCCACTGCATCGGCGCGTGGAAGAATGTGCCGCGTCCGCAGAATGACGCCTTCTCCCGGCGCACCCTGCCTTCCCACCGCTGAAATCCTGCCTGATTGGCATTGTTTCCGCCGTGTGTGATATTGACATTGCTCCATAAACCGTGTAAAATACCATTTTGGTCGTGATTTACGGCCAGAATGCACAAAGCCGAAGGCTGTCCGGCGGCAGGTCCGGGATCTGGCTGCCTGTAATGGAAGGATCGTGAAAGAATGATTCGGAATGATATCCGTAATATCGCCATTATCGCCCACGTTGACCATGGTAAGACCACACTGGTGGATCAGATGCTCAAGCAGGGCGGTGCTTTCCGTCAGAATCAGCAGGTCGCGGAGCGCGTGATGGACTCCAATGACCTCGAACGTGAGCGCGGCATTACCATTCTGGCAAAGAATACGGCTGTGCATTACGGCGATACCAAGATCAACATCGTTGACACTCCCGGCCACGCCGATTTCGGCGGCGAGGTGGAGCGCGTCCTCAAGATGGTGGATGGCGTTCTGCTGCTGGTCGACAGCTTTGAAGGCCCCATGCCGCAGACCCGTTTCGTCCTTCAGAAGGCGCTGGGTCTGGGTCTGCCGGTCATCCCCGTCATCAACAAGGTGGATCGTCCCGATGCCCGCTGCGCCGAAGTTGTGGATGAGCTGCTGGATCTTCTGATCGAGCTGGATGCCGATCCCGAGACCCTCGATCATCCCATCGTTTACGCGTCCGCCCGCAAGGGTACCGCCACGCTGGATCTCGATCAGCCCAATGAGGATCTTGTCCCCCTGTTCGAGACCATCCTCAAATATATCCCCGCGCCCGAAGGCGATGAGAACGGCCCCGCGCAGGTGCTCATCTCCACCATCGACTATAACGAGTACGTGGGCCGTATCGGCATCGGCCGCATCACCCGCGGTACCTTCAAGGATAACACCATGGTGGTGCGCTGCAATGCCACCAATGATAAAGTATCTCCGCCCTGGCGTCTGACCGGCCTCAGCCTGTACAGCGGCCTCAAGCGCATCCCGGCTGAATCTGTCGGCATGGGCGATATCGTGGCCCTGACCGGTCTGGCCGATATCTCCATCGGTGATACCGTGTGCGATCCCGCCGTACCGGATCCGCTTCCTTTTGTCGCCATCAGCGAGCCCACTGTCACCATGACCTTCTCCGTCAACGATTCTCCGTTTGCCGGCCGTGAAGGCACCTATGTTACCAGCCGTCACCTCCGCGCCCGTCTCTACCGCGAACTGGAGACCGACGTTTCCCTTCGTGTCAACGATGGTGAAACGCCCGATATCTTCCAGGTCTGCGGCCGCGGTGAACTGCACCTCTCCATCCTCATCGAGACCATGCGCCGTGAAGGCTATGAGTTCCAGGTGAGCAAGCCGGAAGTGCTCTATCGCGTGGAGAACGGTCACAAGCAGGAGCCCATCGAGCGCATGGTCGCCGATGTGCCCCAGGCCTACGCCGGCGCTGTCATTGAAAAGATCGGCCGCCGCCGCGGCACGCTGGAAAACATGGTCGGCGGTGATCGTGTCCGTCTGGAATTCATGGTTCCCAGCCGCGGTCTCTTCGGCTACCGCAGCGAGTTCATGACCGACACCCGCGGTGAAGGCATCATGAGCGCTGTGTTCGATCACTATGAGGATTATAAGGGTGATATCCCGCACCGCGCGGTCGGCGCGCTCGTCTGTTCCGAGACCGGCGAAGCCACCCAGTACGCCCTGTTCTATGTGCAGGAGCGCGGCAGCCTCTTCATCACCTCCCAGACCCCTGTCTATGAAGGCATGATCTGCGGCCAGAACGCCCGTCCCGGTGATATCCCGGTCAACGTGTGCAAGGCCAAGCATGTCACCAACATCCGCAACTCTTCCGCCTCTGAAGACAGTCTGCGCCTCGTCAGCGTGCATCCGCTCACGCTGGAGGAATGCATGGAGTTCATCGATGATGATGAGCTGCTGGAGAGAGCTTGACATCTTAGCCATAAACGGTCTGACCGAGAAGATGAGAGCCTCGTTTCTCTCGCCCGTGAGATATTCGTTGTATTCGATGGTATTTGAAAGGCATACCGCACCGATGATGTAGAAGAGCGAATAGCCCATTCCGATGAAAAACGAAATACCGCAAAGGCAGTAGAAAGACGCGACACCCTTTATAAGCTGTCCCGAGAGGAAGAAGAGAACATAGCCGATTATCGTCATGATATACGAAATTCTGACTATCTGTATGCGTTTGAGCTTCTTTGTGAGCAGGGGATAGAGAACATAGCTCAGCCCCGAGGAAGCACCGAAGAATATAACGAAAATGGTCGTGAATTTTCCTTCATAGCCGTAGGAGAGATATATGTAGTTTGTGCCGAAGGCGGTGAGGAGAGTACCGCTGAGATTGACAAAGAGGAGCATGACAGCCGTCCAGAGCACCTGCTTATTGCCCAGAAGTATTTTAAGCATCTGTTTGAAGCCGGTGTTGTCGTCCTCAACGTGTATCTGCGGCTTTTCCTTAACGCCGGCGCATACGAGTGACTGACAGCCGATAAATGCCAGAGCGATGACCACGGAGACAACTCTGTAGCCCGTGACCGCGTTTCCGCCTATTGAAAGGGAGCCGACGGTGAAAATGGGAATAAGACCGTTTGCAAGCACCGAGCCGAGACCTGAGAAAAGGTTGGAAATCGAGGTGACAAAGTCTCTTTCCTTCGGCTCACTCGTCAGCGACGGGAGCATGGACCAGTAGCCGATGTCATTCATCGTGTAGGTAATATCCCAGATAAGATAAAGGAAAGCAAAGGCGACAACGAAAGCCATTCCTTTAAGCGGAAGTGAATAAATAAGCACAAGAACAATCATAGAATATCAATAAAAGAAGTAGAGATACTAGCTGGATATAAATA
>CALCTW010000049.1 GCA_937907055.1 uncultured Clostridia bacterium
AGATGAACCTGGACGCGATGAGCTGCGGAATGCGCTTACGGCCGGTGAGGAACATGTCCGTGAAGGAGAAGCCGCTGCGGCTCGGCTCGGCGACGAACGTCTTCGCGCGGGGCGTCGGAACGCATGTCGAAAGCGTGATGGTCCTCGAGGCCGACGGCCGGGTCTCGGCGTTCGAGGCGATGGTCGGCCTCGACTGGGCGGCGAACGAGTATCCGAAGGCGTGGGATACGGGCCACAACTGGGGCGGCGCGCAGTTCCGCGTCTACGCCGACGGCGAGATCGTTGATGGCTCTGCCAAGACTGATGTTTCCGGCGACTATTTCGCATCTCAGATCGCCAAGGTGAGAGCAGACTCATCTGTCAAGGCTGTCGTGTTCAGAGTGAATTCCCCTGGTGGCAGCGTCCTCGCGTCTGAGAAGATCAAGAATCTCTTCGGGACCGGCGCGAAGGAGCTTCCGGCGGATAATATGCCCGCCCGTCCTCCCGTGCTTTGTCCGGGCTGCCCGCATCGCGCCACCTTCTTTGCCTTCAAGCAGCTGGGGCTGCACGTGATGGGCGATATCGGCTGCTACACCCTGTGCGCGCTGCCGCCCATCGAGTGCATGGACGCCACCCTGTGCATGGGCGCTTCCATCGGCATGGCGCACGGCATGGAAAAGGCGCAGGGCCGTGAATTCAGTAAGAAGACAGTTGCCGTTCTGGGCGACAGCACCTTCATCCACAGTGGTATTACAGGCCTTGTGGACGCGGTTTATGACCGCAGCGCCATCACGGTCGTCATTCTGGATAACCGCATCACCGCCATGACCGGTCATCAGCAGAACCCGGCTACCGGCTACAATATCTACGGCGAGGAAGCCCCGCAGCTGAATATCGAAGCCCTGTGCGAGAGCATCGGTGCTCATGTGGTCATCCATGATCCTCATGATATCAAGGGCTTCAAGAAGGTGCTGCAGGCTGAACTGAACTATGACGGCGTATCTGTGGTCATCGCCCGCCGTCCCTGCGCGCTGCTGGATAAGAGCCGCAAGGTCGCGGTTAAGATCGACGGCTGCCGTGACTGCGGCGCCTGCATGAAGCTGAGCTGCCCCGCGCTGGAGCATGGCGAAAACGGTGTTCATGTCAATGACACCCTGTGTGTCGGCTGCGGTCTGTGCGAGACGGTGTGCCCCTTCTCCGCGATCAAAGGAGGGAATGAATAATGAACGGAAATATCATTATCGTCGGCGTCGGCGGGCAGGGCATCCTGCTCACCAGCAAGATCCTGGGCTATCTGGCGCTGAAAATGGGCAAGGATATCAAGGTGAGCGAAGTACACGGCATGAGCCAGCGCGGCGGCAGCGTTATTACGCACGTCCGCATCGGCGACGCGATCGCTTCTCCGCTCATCAGCGCGGCTGAGGCTGATTATGTCCTTTCCTTCGAGATGCTGGAGGCCCTTCGCGCGGAGCCCTTCCTGAAGGAGGACGGCGTGATGATCTACAATACCCAGCGCATGCTGCCCATGCCCGTCATCAGCGGAAAGGCGCAGTATCCCGAGCAGCTGCCCGCGGCAAAGCGGCAGGTGGCGCTGGACGCGCTTACGCTGGCGAAGGAAGCCGGTTCCGCGCGCAGCGTGAATATCGTGCTGCTGGGTGTGCTCTCCGCTTTCTCTGAATGGGAACAGCAGGAGTGGGAAGACGCCATTGCCGCCTGTGTGCCGCAGAAGACCCTGGAAACCAACCTCAAGGCCTTTGAAGCCGGACGCAAAGCCGCAAAGGGAGAATGATCCTTATGCTTGAAAGTTATATTTTCGATAAAAAAGCCGAGACGATGAGCCGGGACGAGATCCACGCGGTCCAGACCGAAGGCCTGAAAAAGTGTGTTCGCCGGGTCTATGACAATGTGCCCTTCTACAGGGCCAAGATGGACGCGCTGGGAGTACGCCCGGATGATATCCGGGATGCCGATGACATCGTGAAGCTGCCCTTCACCGAAAAGCAGGATCTGCGCGATAACTATCCCTACGGCCTCTTTGCCGCGCCCATGAAGGAGATCACCCGCATCCACGCTTCCTCCGGCACCACCGGCAAGCCCACTGTCGCGGGATATACGAAAAACGATCTGGATATCTGGGCGGAGCTGGTCGCCCGTTGTCTGGCGGCTGCCGGCGTTACCGATAAAGATATCGTGCACGTGGCCTATGGCTATGGTCTGTTTACCGGCGGTCTGGGCGCGCATGACGGCGCCACCCGTATCGGCGCGACCGTTGTGCCTGTCAGCGGCGGCAACACGCAGCGTCAGTTGATGCTGCTGCAGGATTTTAAGCCCACCGTGCTGGCTTGTACGCCCTCCTACGCGCTCAATCTGGCCGATTCCATGCAGAAGGCCGGTATCAGCACAGATCAGATCGCGCTGCAGGCAGGCGTCTTCGGCGCCGAGCCGTGGACGGAAGAAATGCGCGGCGAGATCGAGCGCATGCTGAACATCAAGGCCTATGATATTTACGGTCTGACCGAAATGATGGGCCCCGGTGTGGCGATCGACTGTCCCGCCCGTCTGGGACTGCATGTGTGGGAGGATCATTTCCTGCCCGAGATCATCGATAAGGATCTGGCGCAGGTGCCGGACGGAACGGAAGGCGAGCTGGTCATCACTTCCTTCTCCAAGGAAGGCATGCCCCTGCTGCGCTACCGCACCCACGACCTGTCCGCGCTTTCCAATACGCCCTGCCCCTGCGGCAGAACACACCGCCGTATCCGCCGCATCCATGCCCGCAGCGATGATATGCTCATCATCCGCGGCGTGAATGTGTTCCCCTCCCAGATCGAGCATGCTCTGCTTCAGGTCCCCGGTGTCACTCCCAATTATCAGGTGATCGTGGATCGCAAGGGCACGCTGGACACCCTTGAGGTGCAGGTGGAGGTTGAACGCAATATGTTCACCGATACCGTGCGTGATCTGGAAACGCTGCAGAAGCGTATTCAGGCGCAGCTGGCCAGCGATGTGCTCATCACCTGCCAGGTCAAGCTTTGCCAGCCGGATACCCTGCCCCGCAGCGAGGGCAAGGCAAAGCGTGTGATCGATCACCGCAAGCTGTGATATTTATTCTGCTGTTCATATTGACAGTTGTCCTGACGGCGCGGATACTTTTCCGAGTTTGAAAGCATCCATGCCGGATGTGAAAGGAAGGCCCTTATGTTTGCAAAGCAGATTTCTGTTTTTGTGCAGAATACCGCGGGTAAGGCCGCGGAATTTACCCGGATCCTGGGCGAAAAGAATGTGGATCTGATGTCCATCTCCATTGCTGATACGGCAGATTTCGGCATCATCCGCATGATCACCAAGGATGTCACCCACGCGATCGCGGTCGCGGAAGCGGCCGGATATACCACGGTCATTACTGATGTCATCGCGGTCAAGGTGGAGGATCGTCCCGGCGGTCTGGCTGATGTTCTGGAAGCGCTGAAGGATCATCAGGTCAGTGTGGAATATATGTATTCCTTCACCCGTCCTGTGGATGGGCACGCTGTGATCGTTATGCGCGTGGATGATAATATCAACGCGATCAAGGCGCTGGACGGAAAGGCCGCACTGCTCTCTCAGGATGAGCTGTGCAGGCTCTGATCTTGAGCGGACGGAGGCTGTCTGACTGTGCAATGCCGTAATACCTATATCGAGGTCGATCTTTCCGCGATCGCCGAAAATACCCGCGCCCTGAAAAAATGGGTGGGGGAAAAGAGAATACTGGCTGTGGTCAAGGCGAACGCCTACGGCCATGGCATTCTTCCCGTTGCAAGGACCGCTCTGGATAACGGCGCGGAGATGCTGGGCGTGGCCATTCCGGAGGAAGGGGTGGAGCTGCGCCGGAACGGCATCACCGCCCCGATCCTGATCCTGGGCGGTGTCAATCACTTTGGCGCGGAGACCGCCGTCCGTTACCGCCTCACCTGCACGGTGTTCGATCTGAACGGTGTCCGCCAGTTGGCGGATGCCTGCCGCACCCTTCAGAAGGAAGCGGACGTGCATATCAAGCTGGATACCGGCATGGGCCGCATCGGTGTGCGCACGGCGGACGAGGTGCAGCGCGTGCTGGAGGAGATCCGGCGGAATCCCGCCCTTCATCTCACCGGCGCGTTCACCCATTTTTCGGACGCGGACGGCGAGACTGAAGACTATACGCTTTCCCAGATGCGGCGCTATGAGGAACTCAGCGCCCTGCTTCCCTCCGGCATCATTCATCACGCCGCTGCCAGCGCCGGTATGCTGCGCTTCCCGAACGCGCATTATGATATGGTGCGCGCGGGGATCGCGCTGTACGGCTGCGCGCCGGTCCCGACCGGTCTTTCCCTGCGCCCCGCGCTCAGCTTTTATTCCGAGATCGTGTATGTAAAGCAGGTCTCTGCCGGAGATCAGCTCAGCTACGGCCGCACCTTTACGGCGCCGGCTCCGATGACGGTCGCGACGGTCGCGGTCGGTTACGGTGATGGTTATCATCGCGCGGCGGGGGAGAAGGCCTATGTCCTTATCCACGGAAAGCGCTGCAAAGTGCTCGGACGCGTGTGCATGGATCAGATGCTGGTCGATGTGACCGGGATCGATGCCGGGATCGGCGATCAGGTCGTGCTGCTCGGCCGTCAGGAGCAGGAAGTGATCAGCGCGGACGAACTGGCCTCCTGGTCCGGCACCATCAGCTGGGAAGTGCTGCTTTCGGCGACCGCGCGTGTGCCGGTCAATTATATCGGTGAATGACCTTAATTTGTGAATCATCTTCTTAAGGAAGGAACAAAACATGGCGAATCAGAAAAAGAAAAAGCCGGTTTATAAGCCCTATCTGAAAGGCCCCGCGTTCAACAGCAGTGTGATCAAGCTGGCGATGAAGCTGTTCTCTTATCAGATCATCTTTGTCGTGCTTTATCTGCTGATGAGCATGCCGCTCTCAGCCGGCAGCACGGTCCTTCGCGCTGTTGTCGCGCTGGCGGTCGTCCTGATCTGCGGCACCTTCGTTTTCGCGGAAGGTCAGCGTGTGGGCGTGTCCGAGGCCGCGCACGGCGAGATCAGCTATAATCGCCGCGAGGAAGGCAAGGAAGTCGATCCCAAGGATCTGAATCAGAGCTTCAATCCTGTAAAACCGGTGATCGTTGTGGCGATCGCGGTCCTGATCCCGTTCCTGATCTGTCTGGCTTATGCCCTGATGGCAACACAGGAGGAATATACACTGCAGCTTCTGCCGTCGTGGGCTTCCTCCGCTTCCGGCTTTGATGACGCGGCCGGTCTGGCCTACTATAATGCCGGACGCGCGTTTGGTATTCAGGATCTGCTGCGTATCCTGACCCGTACCCTAATCTTCCCGTTCGTTACCATTGTGCCGACGACTGAGTACGCCGCGCGTCTCACGGTCGACCGTCTGAGCCCGATCCTTGTCATCCTGCCGTTCCTCGGCTATCTCCCCGGTTACTGGACCGGCCGCCGTCTGAGAGCGAATATGCACGGTGATATCGACAAGAACAAACGCCGCGTGAACAGGCAGCGCAAATTGGCCGAGCGCAAGCGTGAAGAACGCCGCAAGTCTACGGAGCTGATCTGATGCGAATCATTGCCGGAGAAAAAAAGTCCCGTAAGCTGATCGCGCCGGATGGGCTGGATACAAGGCCGACCGGCGATAAAGCCCGTGAGGCACTGTTCAGCATATTGGGTTCCCGAGTCTGGGATTGTTCCTTTCTGGATCTCTATGCCGGGAGCGGCGCTGTCGCGCTGGAGGCGCTCAGCCGGGGGGCCGGAGAGGCAGTCCTCTGTGATAAGGATCGGAAAGCCGCGAAGGCGATCCTCGCCAACATCACCGCGCTGGATTATGCCGCCAGAGCCCGTTTTCTGCCGATGACCGATCTGACGGCGGTCGAAACGCTTTCCCGCGAGGGGAAATGCTTTGATATCGTCTTTCTGGATCCGCCTTATGCCATGGATACCGCGCCGATCTGCGAAAAGATGCGGGAATCCGGCCTGATCGGCTCCGATACCCTGCTTGTGATCGAACACCGTCATGAAACGCCGCCCGCGCTTTCCGAAGCGTTTATGCTCACAGACCGCCGCCGTTACGGCATCGCCGGGATCAGTTTTTATAAAATTGTAACAGATACCAATCTTGAACAAACCTCCGAAGGAGAGTAAAATAATGTTGGAAGCCTGTCTGTTTCCCGGTTCCTTTGATCCGGTCACGAACGGTCATCTGGATATCATCCGCAGGGCTGCCGCGCTGTTTGAAAAAGTCTATGTTGGCGTCCTGTATAACCCCGATAAGCAGGGCACCTTCGCCCCGGAGGAGAGGGCGGAACTGATCCGTCTTTCCTGCGCGGATCTTCCCAATGTGGAGGTTTGTGTATCCGGCGGTCTGACGGTCGATCTGTTAAAGGATCTCGGCGTTCGCGTCGCTGTGCGCGGAGTGCGCTCCGCCGCCGATCTTGAAAGCGAAAGCCTGATGGCCCGTGTGAACAGGCAGTTGTATCCTGAGATGGAAACGCTCTTCCTGCCGGCTTCCGCCGCGCAGCAGGATGTCAGCTCCTCCATCGTACGGCAGATCGCGTCCTTTGGCGGGGATGTTTCCATGTTCGTTCCTGCTCCGGTCGCTGAGGCCGTGCGCCGTAAATTCAATCTATGATCATTCTTTTTTATCGACCGACTTATTTTTGACAGGAGGACCCTAAAATGTCTGAAAAACTGCCCATCTTCTCCGCTCTGGATGAGATCCAGATCCTCGCTTCCAAGGCCCGTCAGGTGCCCCTCACCCAGAAGGTGATGATCGAACGTTCCGCGCTCGACAATGCCGTGAACGCCACCCGCGCCGCGATCGATCCCAGCATGGAACGCGCGCAGCAGGTGCTCACCCTGCAGGAGCATATCCTCAGCGAAGCCAATGCCAACGCGGAGCAGATCATCTACAAGGCCACCCAGACCGCGAACCAGACTGTGACCGAAGCCAACAATCAGGCCGGCGCCACGATCACCGATGCCAATGCCCGCGCCCAGGATACCATCCGTATGGCCAATGAAGACGCTCAGCAGACCATCGCCAACGCGCAGGAGCAGGCCAATGCCATGATCGCGGATGCCACCGCCCGCGCTCAGCAGATGGTGGATGAGGATGAGATCACCCGCCGCGCTCAGGCTGCTGCCGATGAGCTCATGTCCAACACCCAGCGTGACTGCGCTCAGTTCAAGGCCAATGTCGAAGCCAAGCTGATGGAAAAGCTGGAGAGCATCACCGGCAAGTACAATGAGCAGCTTGAACTGCTCAAGTCCCTCAAGGAAGAACTGTTCGGCGAGTAATTTTCGCTTTCAGGTGAATCAACGGGGGAGAACGTGTTCCGCGTCCTCCTCCTTTTGTTTGTCATCGGGCTCTGCTTTTTCTTCGGTTTTCAAGCCTTATCCGGCGTTCACACATACCGAAAAAATGCTTGACAGGAAAGAGCCGAATGCATATACTATAATGGCTGTATTGTGAGAAACTCACAAAGCGATTCACGATGCCCAAGGGCATTTTACATTAAAGGAGAGACAAGTTATGAAACACACTTATCAGCCCAAGAAGCGCCAGCGCAATAAGGTCCATGGTTTCCGTGCCCGTATGGCCACCAAGAACGGCCGTCGTGTTCTCGCTGCCCGTCGTCGTCGCGGCCGCAAGGAACTGACTGTCTGACGAAATAGCGCGCATATTGCCTGTCCGTGTGCCGGTCATAACTGCGCCGGTATGATCAGCGTGCAGGAATCATTGTCCTGTATGGCTTAGCCCGCCCCGCCGCTTGCCACAGTGCAGAATGGATCCGGGGCGGGTTTACTTTACGCACCGGGACCGGGGTCTTTTTCCCGTGCCGCCCGGCTGTGTTTGTGCCAGGCATTCTTTATTAAGAAGGGAAAACATGCAGAAGGAATATCGTATCCGTAAGAATGGACAATTCCAGTATGTCTACCGAAAGGGAAGCGCTTCCGGCTGCCGGGAGTTGACACTTTTGTTCGTGAAGGCCAGCCGTCTTCAGGTGGGTTTTTCAGTGAGCAAAAAAGTGGGGAATGCCGTAACGCGTAACAAGGTGAAGCGCCGCCTCAGGGCAGCGTTTTCATCCCAGCTTCCCATACTCAAAAACGGCTACTATGTGTTCGCGGCCAAGCCGCTCTGCGCCGAAACAGACTACCGCACACTGCTCGGCAGTGTGAAGTATCTGCTCCGGAAGCAGAATCTGTACAAGGATCATCCTAAAGGATAACCCCAAATGAAGAAACTCATGCTGGCGCTGGTCCGTTTCTATCAGAAGAAGATCAGCCCGGGAAAGCCGCCCTGCTGCCGCTTTGTGCCCTCATGCAGTCATTACGCGCTGCAGGCGATCGAAAGATACGGGGCCGTCAAAGGCGGCGCGCTCGCGGCAGGAAGGATCCTGAGATGCAATCCGCTTTCCAAGGGCGGATTTGATCCTGTGCCCAGTTTACCCCAATCTATCATCAGGAGGGACGAAAATCCGTGATTGACTTCTTAACCGGTATCATCGACTGGATTAACGGCGGAATCGGTCTTTACGCGATCTCGCTGCTTATTTTCACACTGGTTTTCAGAAGCCTGGTCCTGCCTCTGGATGTCAAGAGCCGCAAAGGTATGCGCAAGATGTCCAAGGTACAGCCCAAGCTTCAGGAGATCCAGAAAAAGTACGCCAACGATCAGGTCAAGATGCAGAAAAAGCAGCAGGAGCTGATGAAAAAGGAAGGCGTCAGCATGCTTTCCGGCTGTCTGCCCATGCTGCTGCAGTATCCCATTCTGCTCATCATGTTCTATGCCATGCGTTCTGTCGCCAATCGTGAGATGGCGCGTCAGGTGCTGGAAGCCATCGGCAGCAATTCGTACCCCATCAATGCTTCTGACAGCTTCCTGTGGATCAAGAACATCTGGGTCGCGGATTCCTTCTTCTCCTCCATCGCGCCTGCCGGCAATCAGCTGGGCATGATCCCGAAGGAGAGCTGGACGGCCGCCATTTCCAACCTCAATCCGGAACAGCTCATCGCGCTCTACAACGGCATTTCCCAGTACAGCGTGAATCTCATTACCCCCGCGGAGTGGGCCAAGGCTTTTGCCGCGCTTGATCTGGACGCCGCGCAGGTGCAGAGCGTTCTCACCAATCTCAATCTCAGCACCGCCAATATCCAGGCCACGCTCAGCGCGATGAACCTGACGGGTGATCAGATCCGGCAGCTGGTAGACGCGCTTGGTATCGCGCCTGCTGATATGGCTGCCATTCTGGCGAATCTCAATATCACCGATCTTGCTCAGGTCGAGAATGTCACTTCTCTTTTCAGCCAGATCGCCGCGCTGGATCACGCGCCGGATGTCAACGCCTGGTTCGCTGCCTTCCAGCAGATCGCTCCCGCGGATGTGCTGGATACCGTCAGCGCCTCTGCCGCGCAGTGGCAGTCTGCCTATGCCGCGCTTGACGCCGCTCAGCAGCAGATTGTTCTTGCCAAGGCCGGTATCGTCAACCTTTCTCAGCTGAATCCCGCGGCCTACGCCACCGCTGCCGAGGCGCAGGACGCGCTCAAGGCCATGGGTGTCAACCTGCTTGATTTCAACGCTGAATTCAACACCGCGCTGAACACCGTTGCCGGCGCGTATCAGAAGAGCGATTTCTATCTTACCTACGCCGTTTCCAACGCCAACCAGGTCGTTTCCAACACCTGGCTCGGCAATGTGTACTGGCCCAGCAACGGTTATATGATCCTGGCGGTCCTCAGCCTTGTCAGCCAGCTGGCGATGACCAAGATCAATCCTGCCGCCGATCCCGCCGCTCAGCAGCAGCAGAACAACAGCGCGGCTTCGACCGGTAAGTTCATGAAGTATTTCTTCCCGCTCCTGTCCTTCTACTTCTGCGTATCCTCCTACGCCGCGTTCGCTCTGTACTGGGTGTTCAGCAACGTATACATGATCGGCAGCACGCTTGTGATCAATAAGATCATCGACAAGCAGGAAAAGGAGCAGGGAACTGCGACGATTAACGGAGAGGGAAGTATCAAATGACGAAGAGTTATGAATTCACCGGCCGCACGACCGAAGAAGCGATCAACGCCGGTCTTGCCGAGCTCGGAAAAACCATCAGTGATGTAAAGGTCGATATTCTGGTCGAAGGCAGCAAGGGCCTGTTTGGTCTGTTCGGCAGCCGTCCCGCCAAGGTCCGTCTGACCGTGACCGAGGAAGAAGAAAAAGCCGAGAGCCTGTTTGCCCATATGCTGGACGAACAGCCTGCGGCTGAAAAGAAAGAAAAGAAGCCGCAGCCCAAGAAGGAGCCCGCCCCCAAAAAGGAGGCCGCTCCTGCCAAGGAAGCGGCTCCCGCTGAAGAGAAGACCGAAGCGGCCCCCAAGGCTGAAAAGGCCGATCGTCCCGAAAAGAAGGAAAAGCCCCGCAAGCCCCGCGCTGAAAAGCCCGCCGCTCCCGCGGAGGAAGCCGAAGTAAAGCCGCTGGAGCCCGCTCCTCAGGCGGATCCCGCCACCAGCGAGGGCAAGGCGCAGCAGTTCCTGCAGAAGCTCACCGAACTGATGGGCGTGCAGGTGTCTGTGTTCGTGTCCAAGGATGAAGAGGGCAACGTTCTGGTCAATATGCAGGGCGACAGCAAGGGTATCCTGATCGGCCGCCGCGGCGAGACGCTGGACGCGCTCCAGTATCTTACCTCTCTGCAGGTCAATAAAGGCGCCGCGGATTATACCCGCGTGACGCTGGATACCGAAAACTATCGCGCCAAGCGCGAGGAAGCGCTTGTCCGTCTGGCCAATCGTATGGCCAACCGCTGCCAGAAGACCGGCCGCAAGGTCAGCCTGGAGCCCATGAATCCCTATGAGCGCCGCATTCTGCATTCTGCCCTGCAGAACAATGAAGCGGTCACCACGCATTCTGAAGGCGAAGAGCCCAACCGTCACGTGGTCATTACCCTGAAGTAAATTTTTATCGGCTGCCCGATGGACGTTCCTGTCTTCCGGCAGCCCTTTTTGAATGAATGATAGGAGGAGATCATATGCTTTCATTCCAGAATGACTATTCAGAAGGCGCCCATCCGGCGATCCTTGATGCCCTGATCAGAACCAACCTTGTTCAGCAGGTCGGTTACGGCGAGGATGATTACTGTGTTTCCGCCCGTAAGAAGATCGCGGAAGCCTGCGGCGCTCCGGACGCTCAGGTCGTTTTTATCTCCGGCGGCACACAGGTCAACGCGATCGCGATCGATAATCTGCTTCGTCCCTATGAAGGCGCTCTCTGCGCGGTGACCGGTCATATCAACGGTCATGAAGCCGGCGCCATTGAGTTTACCGGTCATAAGTGCCTCGCGCTGCCGCATACCGAGGGCAAGGTTTCCGCGGCGGATGTGAAAAAGTATTGTCAGTCCTTCTACGCGGACGGTACCTATCCGCATATGGTGCATCCCGGCATGCTCTATATCTCCCATCCCACGGAGTACGGCACCCTTTACACATTGGATGAATTAAAGGCGCTTCGCGCGGTCTGCGATGAATATCACCTGCCTATCTATATGGACGGCGCTCGTCTGGGCTATGGTCTGATGAGTCCTTCCACCGATGTCACGCTGAAGGATATCGCGGCGCTCATGGACGCGTTCACCATCGGCGGCACCAAGGTGGGCGCGCTGTGCGGCGAAGCACTCGTCTTCCCGAAGGGGAATATGCCCAGGGGCTTCATCACCATCACCAAGCAGCGCGGCGCGATGATGGCCAAGGGCCGTCTGATGGGCGTGCAGTTTGACACCCTGTTCACGGATGATCTTTATCTGCGCTGCGGCGAAGCGGGCATCCGTCAGGCCATGCGTCTGAAGAGCGCGCTGCTGGAAAAGGGATACACCCTGCACATGGATTCTCCCACCAATCAGCAGTTTGTTCTGCTGGATGACGCGCAGCTGGCGCGCCTGGAGGGCAAGGTCCTTTTCAGCGTATGGGAGCGCCCGGATGATACCCACACGGTCATCCGTCTGGCCACCTCCTGGGCGACTACGGATGAGATGATGGACAGCCTGATCGCCCTGCTGTAAGCATTCGCCACTTGACAAAAATGAATGAAGTGTTATGATAATCGGGATTACTGATTGGAGGTCATGAGCAATGGCAGAGAAACTGACTATGGACAAACTCGCTGCGCTTTGTAAAAACCGCGGCTTTATTTTCCCCGGCAGCGACATCTACGGCGGTCTCGCAAACAGCTGGGATTTCGGCCCTCTGGGTGTTGAATTCAAAAACAATGTCAAGAAGGCCTGGTGGCAGAAGTTCGTACAGGAAAGCAAGTACAACACCGGTCTGGACTGCGCCATCCTGATGAACCGCGAGGTGTGGGTGGCTTCCGGCCACGTGGGCGGCTTCAACGACCCGCTGATGGACTGCAAGGCC
>CALCTW010000050.1 GCA_937907055.1 uncultured Clostridia bacterium
GTTCAGACGGTTGATCTGGCTGTCAAGCACCTTGTCGCGCACGTCCTGATTCACGCGGAAATACAGATAACCGAACAGGGCCAGCAGCACCAGCAGCATGGGCAGCATGCAGGCCATCACGAACCGCGAGAAGGTCGAGGCGCGCAGACGATGGAAAAATGGTTTCACAGCGCGTTCCCCTCCTCAAGATAGCGATCGTAGATCTGCTGATAGATGGCGGTGTATTCGGATGCGCCTGCGCTGCGCAGCGTGTCGCAGAAGGCGGAGAAGTCCTCGTCGTTCACGCCCTGGGTGATGAAGGAGACCAGCGCGCTGTCGATGGTGTTCTTCAGGTCTGTGCGCAGCTGTAACAGTCGGGCGCTCTCGGTGCAGGTCTTGGCTGCCTGCTCGGTGATGATGCAGAAGCTGGTATGCTCCAGCACGTCCGCCTCGGCGTACTGACGGCAGTAGGCGGACTTCTCCTCGCGGTGGGCGGCAGGCTTGTAGATCGATTCATAGTAGGGAGACGCAGCGAAGAACTGGCCGCAGATGATCGGCACGGTCTTGAGCAGCTCATTATCTGTGGGCACATAGGACACGGCATACCGGCCATCGTTGCCCTTGATGAGCGTGTCCCCGATACGCCCGTTCTGGCTCACCAGCATGGTCTCGGTTTCCATATCGATCAGCTGATACTTGAGGGATGAGGAACCCGCGTTAACTACAAGAATCTTCATAGCCATTCTCCTTCAAATGATATTAACCTTAAATATTATAACGATGATACCCGTTATTTGCAAGAAGAGATTTATCCCCGAATACTATTGATGCGTCTGTCGATGCGGTATTATCCGAGAATGCCCGTCATTCAGCGGCAGCCGCTTCCTCCGTCGGCGCCACGTAGGTTCCGGTCGCCAGCTGCCAGGCCGCGTTCAGCTGTGTATCTGTCAGATCTCCCAGTTCAAAATACGCGTTTACCTGTTCCTCCGGCTGTTCCACGATCACATCCGGCGTCACGCCGATCTTATGAACAGCCTTGCCGCTCGGATAGAAATACTGAGCACAGGTAAATTGGAACCCGTCTTTCTCTCCTGTAAGCGGGATCACATACTGAATGATTCCCTTACCGAAGCTCTGGGTACCGACAACGGTCGCCCGGCCCAGATCCTGCAGACTACCAGCCAGGATCTCAGAAGAAGAAGCGGAATATCCGTTCACAAGGAAGTAGAGCGGGATATCCGTTTTTCCGGCTTTGGTATAGTAGTTTTCCTTCGCGCCGCTGCGATCCTGCGCGTAGAACAGCAGCGTTCTATCGAGGAACAGATCGCTGATATTCTGCGCAGCGCTCACCCATCCGCCGCCGTTGTCGCGAAGGTCAATGATCAGGCTCGTCGCTCCCTGCGCTTCCAGGGCTTTCAGCGCGTTTTCCACTTCAACGTCGCATTCACCGGCAAATTCGTAAAGCACGATATAGCCAACATTTTCGGGGAGCATGGTATATTCTACACGGTTGATGCTGATCAGGGCGCGCGGGATATCAAAGATGATATTCTCGCCGTCACGGATAACCTCAACATTGACAGTTGTTTCTGTCAGGCCGCGCATCACATTGACTGCCGCGGACATGGAGTAAGGATCTACATCGATATCTTCAACGCGGATCAGCTGATCGCCCTTCCGCATGCCGGCTTCCTCGGCTGGCGTGTTCTTGAAAACACGTGTGATCGTCACGATGCCGGTCGTATAATTGCCCTGCAGCTGAACACCGATGCCACCGTATTCACCCTCGTCATCGCTCCACAGGTCACTCCACTCCTGCTCGTTATAATAGAAAGTGTAGTTATCATCGAGGGCCGTGAGCATGCCGCGAAGCGCGTATTCAAGCATCAGGTCATCATCCGGCTCCTGATAGAAGTAAGTATCGATATACGCCTGTACTTCCTCCATCTTGGCATACTTGTCACGAAGAGCGATCAGCTCATCATACTCGCTCTGTGAGATCGTGACCGTTCTCTCTTCCTTTTTTCCGCCGAGCAGCTCAAGCAAACCCGTTGCCTGCGCGCTGACCGTAAAAGATACAACGATCATCAGGACAAGCAATGCTGATAAGAATCTCTTATTCATCTCATATCCTCCGCTCTTTAACATTATTGATTGTTCTTACACTTTTCCATTTCACGCAGCATCTTGAAAGTGACCGCGTCTTCAAATTTCCTGAGGTCCAGACCGATCTCACGCTGTATCTTATCCAACCTGTAAACCAGGGTGTTTCTGTGGATATACAACTGCCTCGCTGTATCAGAAAGGTTCAGATCTTTCTTAAAGAACATGTTGATTGTTGTCAGCATTTCCTCACTGAACAGCTTATTGGTCGTCGCATTGAACAGCAGATCGTGATAATGCCTTGCCGTTTCAGCGGGGAGCGTAGAAAGGAAGCGTTCAAGCAACATGGAACGATAAAGATAAATATCATCGTCTTCTCTGAAAACACGGCCGATCTCGATCGCGCGCCGCGCCTGATTATAACTGTCATGAAGATGCATGATATCCGGCACCACATCCCCGATGCCGATCTTGACAGGAAGCGCGGCTTCCGAAAGAAGTGTTTCCAACGCGGCGGCCGCGTATTGATACAGCTCATCCACTTCTTCCATCTGGCTCGTGTCTTTCACCAGCACAACATTATGCCGGTCAACATTTACCAGCAGATCTTCTTCAGATCTTGGCAGACATTCGCTCAGGATCTCAAAAGCATTGCCGTTCTGAAGCTGCACGATATGCAGCAGGATCGCGCATCTGGGCTTGTCTGTCCTGATATGATATTCCCCGACCAGTGTATCCATTTCGGTCAATGAAAGCTCTGTCAGAAGGATCTTCCTGAAAGCAACCGATTCTCCGGACAAAGCGGCCTTCTGGTCGATATAAGCTGATATCAGCGCGTCGATCAGACGGAATGTATCTTCAAGATCATCCCCCGCTCCGCTTTCGATCGTCATCATTACGATATCTTCCGCGCAAGAACACACATAATATACCCTTCCGGCACTTCTGATCATTTTTCCGGGTGATAAGTTATCCGGAAGTTTATAGCGCAGTTCGCTGTCAGGGATCATGCTGTTGCCATTCTCGTCTGTAACAACGATATCCTTTTTCAAGCCGGACAGGATCTGTTCAAGCTTCGGCAATATCGTACGATCCATTCGCATTCCCCTTTCAGAATCACTTAATAGTTAAAGTATAACATATTCCATACCGGATTTGTATCCTTTTTTTCGCCGCGCGCCGCATTTTACAAAACACGCTGCGCTTACAGATGAATCACCATTGTCCCATAAATGCTGAAAATCAAAGCAAAACACCCGATCGTGATCTCCGCGCCGGTGATCTGCTTTTTTCTCTGCGTCAGATAGATCATCACATACGGCAGCAGATCGCATGTATAACGCGCGCCGAACTGGTAGCCGCCGAAGGTGCGGTGCAAAAGCAGAACGAACAGATGCAGGAAAAACGCTGCACCGATGATCGCCTTATTCACATTGAATTCGCGTTTAAAAGCATCGATGATCATGAATATCATCATAATCGTAAGCATCGGCGTCGCAAGCATAAAACTGAAGCCGAACTGATTGAGGATCAACGCGTTACCGTCCATTTTGAATGGCATACCGAAGATGAAGGTCTGCGCGTTATTGCCCACATGACTGACGCTGAACTGAACGCCGCCCTGGAAGGAAAACTCCGGCAGGTAATTATGTCCGAATTCCAAGGGGTTACCGAAGCGCACGAAGTTATACGCTCCATACGCTGCCGCGATCAGCAGGCCGAACACGATGCCGGGCAGCATATTCCTGCAGATCCGCTTTATAGTCCACCCTTCTTTTTTTCGTCTATATAAATACACGAAGATCAGGACAGGTCCGTAGATCACATCAAACGGACGGCATCCGACGCTGAGCGCGTAGAAAACGCATCCCCATGCAGGATGATTGAACGTAAAGAAAAACAGCGAGACTGTGATACACATGAACGCCAGTACCTGCGCGTGATACCACACAGCGCCTTCCATCAGCAGCGGCAAAAGACAACCGCAGAAACAGGTCATAAAGGCATATGCAGAGCTGCTTACATACCGCATTCTACTTTTTCTCAGAGTCAGGTAAAGACATTCAAGAGAGATGATGATATAGATCGTCATCAGCAGATTATCCGGTGTATCCATGCCGAACAGAAATGTCAGCGGTAATTCGATCAGGGACGGAACCGGTGGAAAGGAAACATAATATTCCCCCTCGTAAACTGCCAATTCCAGTGCAGGCACATCCTCCGGAAGATGCAGCGCGCCTTCTCTCCACGCCATCGCCTGGCGCGTATATGTATTATAATAAGATGGACCGGCAAAACTCTTTCCTGTTAAAGCATGCAGGCTCAGCAGCAGAACAAGCGCGGCCGAAAACAGAAGGATCATCATCAGAAGATCCTTCCTGTGGCTGCTTAGTTGTCCCGTTATTCTGTTTTTTTCTGCTTTCACAGCCATTGAGTTTTCCTGCATGGTCTTCTTCCTTTGTCTGATTGTCTTTCAAATAAATGAGAAAAAGCCGGCACAAGTCCGGCTTTTTCTCATTTCAGAAGCACTTTCCGGCGGTATTGCAGGTGCCGAATTTTGAACAACGATAGCATACTTCGTTATCGGATTTTCCTTCATGAATGAAATCCCGGATGTTTTTGATCGTCGTATCCGCGATATTATCAAGCGCTTCGTTGGTCAGGAAGGCCTGATGGCTGGTAACCAGTACATTAGGCATGGAGATCAGCAAAGATAAGGTTTCATCGTTCAGGATATGTCCGCTGCGGTCCTCAAAGAAGATATCGCCTTCTTCATCGTAAACATCCAGACAGGCGGCACCGATCTTGCGCGCGCGCAGACCTTTGTAAAGCTCTTCAGAGTCGACAAGTCCGCCGCGTGAAGTATTGATGATGACAACACCCTTCTTCATTCTGGCGATCGAGTCCTTATTGACCATATGATAGGTTTCCTCCATCAACGGACAATGAAGAGAAATGATATCGCTCTTCGCGAAAAGGTCGTTCAGGGTAGTCTGTGTCGTTCCGGGGATCTCGACCGGATACTTATCATAGGTCAGCACATTCATGCCGAACCCTTTGCAGATATCGATAAAGCAGCGTCCGATCCGTCCGGTACCGACAACACCGACCGTCTTTCCGTGCAGATCAAATCCTTCCAGACCGACAATGGAAAAATTAAAATCACGCGTACGCAGATATGCTTTATGGATCCTGCGGATGGAGGTCAGCAGCATCGCGATCGCGTGCTCAGCCACAGCATAGGGAGAATAAGCGGGGACGCGCATCACATGGATGCGGCCAAACGCGGTGCTGAGATCCACATTATTATAGCCCGCGCAGCGCATGGCGATCATCTTGACCCCCAGACGATCCATTTCTAGGATTACCTTTTCATTGAGGGTATCATTCACAAAAGCGCATACAGCATCATAATTCTCGCACAGAGAAACAGTAAATTCATTAAGTTTCGCGTCGACAAATTTGAATTCGATTCCCTCATGCTCCGCGCTTTCGAAGGATTCGATGTCATAGGATTTCGCGTCATAAACAATAACTTTGATCGTATCGCTCATTTTAAATCTCCTTCCGTTTTATTGTCTGAAATGACGTTCTCTGATGTAACAGGTACAAATACATTTTCTTCTCCGGGCGTCGGCACAGCCGTGACGGACCAGATCGTCTGATCATTGATCGCATATGACGTATCCTTCTCCATCTTGTCATAGCTGACTTTACAGAAGATCTCGCCCTTATAGGAAAGAACCACCTTCTCGCCTTCACTGCTCAACTTGAACGGCGCGCAAAGCGCTGTGCTTACCGCGTCTTCCTCACCGGTACAATAGATCACGAGATACCCGCGGGGCGCGATCGTGATATCGTCGAATACGTATTTCTCCAGTTTCTTTTTACTGTCCGAAAGACAAAGCCCCTTCAGGTTGATCTCATCGTCACTGTCGTTATAAAGTTCGATCCAGTCGGGCGATTTATCATTTGTCAGTACAACGATATCCTTCGAGCAGCTCGCGCAAACCTCATTGATCCTGATCGCTTTAAACGGATTCGTATCTTCAGCAAACGCGTGAAAAGAGAATAGCATTATCAGACCAAGGAATATACAACACAGCCTTTTCATTGTATCTCTCCTTCGTTCAGTGATCGTTATTTGCTCTCGTAATTGATCCTGCCGGAGCTGACGGGAATCTCATCCCGCATGTCGTCGTTTTCCTTGCTTCCCTCGTTCGTTTGCTCGGGTTCTGCTTCCGCGGGGCTTTCATTCATGATCACAGTGCCGTCTTTTCTGAGCCGTTTTACATCCGCCAGGGGATAGTAATTCTGTTCCGAACCATCCCCCTTCGGGATCCTTACACAGACAGTCTCCTTGAGGATGTTAAGATCCACGACCGTTCCGCGGCCATCCGCGGTCAGAACCTCCGCGCCCACGCGCGGCATACGCTTGCGGGTCGCTTCATAATGATCTTCCTCATATTTCAGGCAGCACATCAGTCTTCCGCAGACACCGCTGATCTTGGTCGGGTTCAGGGAAAGGCTCTGTTCCTTTGCCATTTTGATCGATACAGGTTCAAAATCGCCAAGGAACTGCGCGCAGCACAGCGGACGACCGCAGAGACCGAGCCCGCCGAGCATCTTGGCTTCATCGCGTACACCGATCTGACGAAGCTCGATACGCGTACGGAAAATAGAAGCCAGATCCTTTACGAGCGCGCGGAAATCGACACGCTTGTCGGACGTGAAATAGAACAGGATCTTGCTGTTGTCAAAGGTGTATTCACAACCCACCAGCTTCATCTGGAGCTTGTGCTCATCCACTTTTTTCTGACACAGTTCCTGCGCTTCTTTTTCCTTGCTTCTGTTCAGCATCTCATGCGCGACATCTTCTTTGCTGGCAATACGGATGACCGGCTTCAGCTGCTGCGTGATCTCTTCGTCATCCACCTGCTTTACGCCTGTGACGACTTCACCGTATTCTACGCCGCGGCTTGTTTCAACGATTACACCATTTCCTGCCTCCGGCCAAAGCTGGCCGGGGTCGAAATAGTAGAGTTTACCCGCGTTTCTGAATCGAACGCCTACGATTGTTGCCATTTACCTTTTTCCTCCGAAAAATCCATTAGTAGTTTTTCAACAACGGCCTGCCAGCCGACATAAGTACGCATCATCCTTCTCGCTTCCTCGGCTGCCTCGGACAGATGCATCACTGTGCTTTTCTGATCATCGTATTCCTGTCTGCGCTGTGCTTTTCTGAGTTTCTGACACAGGATATCCAGCATTTGTTCACCCTTGTCCTTCATATCCTTCAGAAGCTTTGCTTTTACAGGAATCTCTCTTAATTCCCTGATTGAAAGAAAAGTATCCTCAACCAGTTTTTCGATCTGCCAGAATTCCTCATTTTCGAGGCTTTCTCTCGCGCGCCCGATGCTGCCCTCCGCGTATTCGGCAAGTGTTCTCGCTTTGTCAGGAGGCACATGCAGTTCCTCTCTCAGGATGCGAACGACTTCATCATCCGGCAGCGGCGACATTCTCAGGATCCGGCATCTGGACCTGATCGTTGGCAGCAGCGCGTTTTCCGCTCCGGTCACCAAGATAAAATAGGTGTTCTGAGCTGCTTCCTCAAGTGATTTCAGAATGCAGTTCTGAGCGTTCTGTGTCATCGCTTCCGCTTCACTGCACAGGATCACACGATTTCCGCCCTGGAACGCGTACCTTGATAACACGTCCAGTACATCCCGCAGTTGTTCGATCGATATACTGTTTTTCTGCGGCGGTTTCTTGATCTCGTAGAAATCCGGATGTGAACCGTCCCGCATTTTCTTGCAGTTCCTGCAGGTGCCGCACGGCTTGCTTCCGTCTCCGCTGCAAAGCAGCGCCGCGGCGAGTTGACCGGCCAGTGTACGTTTGCCGATCCCGGTTTCTCCGCTGATCAGCAGCGCCTGTGGCATTCTGCCGCCCTTCAGGTCATTGATCAGTGAAGAGACCGACTCTCCCCTCTTCGTAAATTCATCCAGGTGCATGTTGATTCGCTCTCAATCGTCTGTTACTCAGAAATCAATCACTTTCTCAAAAGCCGGTGTCGGCTGATGATCCCTTCCGAACAGGAGAGCCGTGCAGGGCCTACGGCAGCGGAAGTAATTGAGCCATGTCATGTCATCGCTGACACCCCAGAGCGTTACGCTCTCGATCAACTCGCTGTATTCACGCAGCAGAGCGAAATACCTGCCGTAGAATTCGGCATGTTTTTCGTGTTCTTCCCTGCTTATCTGATCGACCGGTGTCGGATCATCCATATCCGGCAGACCGATATCCAGCTCTGTGATCTGCAACGGAAGTCCTGCCGTCGCGTAATCATCGAAGGTACGCTTCAGATCATCGATCGTGATGAGTTTCGGACGAATATGCGCCTGCAGACCAAGCGCGTCGATCACGCCCTCCTCTTTCATGCTCTTTGCCAACTGCAGAATATGAGCGCGCTTATGCGGAATGAACTCATTGTAATCATTCAGCACCAGTCTTTTTCCGGGCATCGTCTGTCGGGCCAGGCCATAGAAGAACCGGACATAGTCATCACCGAATTTCTGTTTGAAGACAGTGTCCCGCAAAAACTCATCCGGAGAATCACTGACCACTTCATTGATGACATCCCAGCACGAAAGATCCGGGAAATGCCTGTTCATCAGGGTCATGTGTTCTGTGACACGTTCAAGGATCTGCTCTTTTGTCATACCGGCAAAAACAGGTGCGTGATTCTGATTGTGCCACATCAGGGTATGCCCGCGCATTTCGATCCCGTTTTTCATCGCGAAAGCGTACATCTGACCTGCTTTTGAAAGATCATACTGTCCGTTTTCGCTGCACACGGACGCGTACTTCATTTCGTTTTCACAGGTCACTGTACTGAAGTGTTTACAGATGATATCCGAAACACGCTGATATCCATAATATGAGATCGCGGCGCCGATCTTGAAATACGGCGCGTACACCTCTTTCAAACTCTTTGTTTCAGCCATTACGATTTCTCCTTGATCCTATTTGACCATGATAATTGTACAATCAGTACGGTCTTTCGTCAAGTACCGATACTTCTTGGTCACATTGATGACACAAGGTTTTTCTGTTTTTTTACACAAACCTTTTACAAATATGTTATAATATAAACAGGCTGATTTTGCCTGTATGTACTGTAATAAATGTCTGCTGAGGTTTCTATGCTGGAAGTATCCTCTATCAGTAAAAAATACGCGCGTTTTCAGGCGCTTGACCGGGTCTCCTTCACCGTTCCGAAGGGACAGATCCTCGGGCTTCTCGGTCAGAACGGTGCCGGTAAAACAACCACGCTCAATATCCTGACCGGTTGTCTCGCCCCGGACGGTGGTTCCGTAAACATCAATGGCTTTGATCTGCTGGAGGATCATCGTCAGGCAAAACGGAATATCGGTTATCTCCCCGAAGCAGCGCCCTTATATGATGAGATGACGGTCCGTGAATATCTTCGCTTCGTATGCTCTCTTCGTGAAGTCGTAAAGTCCGAGATCCCGGATCATATTCAATAGATCTGCGTCCAGACGGGCCTTTCCGACATTCAGGATCGGATCATCGGTCACCTTTCAAAGGGTCTTCGACAGCGCGTCGGGCTCGCGCAGGCGTTATGCGGTCTTCCGTAGATCATTGTACTGGATGAACCCACAGCCGGTCTCGACCCTGCCCAGACAGCAGAATTCCGCCAACTGGTGCAGGAGCTTTCAGGAAAGCATACTGTCATCTTTTCTTCGCATATGCTTTCTGAAGTCCAGGCTGTCTGTGATCGCGTATTGATCCTGCATCATGGAAAAATGATCTATGACAGCGATAATCAACTCAAATCCGATACCCAGGTCCGGTTGCGCGCGACGATCTCCATGGGAAGCACACGTCTCATGCCGGCCCTTCGCGGTCTTGAGGGTCTCATCTCCGCGGAAGAGCTCCACGGCGGCACTCCCGGTCTCACCGAAGTCGTGCTGACGGCGCTGCCGGACGCGCAGATCGAACGCAAACTTTTTGATCTTCTGTGCCGTCTGAACGCTCCGCTTCTTCGTCTTGCTCCCATTGAAACATCCCTTGAGTCCGTCTTCCTTCAGGCCACCCGAGCCTGAACCCGCTTCATCATTTACAACGCTTGGAGATACGCATGATCGTTATATTTAAACGCGAACTCGCTTCATATTTCCGCACACCGGTCGGTTATGTTTTTACCGGGGTCTTTCTTCTTTTAAGCGGCATCTGCTTTGCCGTCAGCAATCTCGCCCAGTATTCCTGCGATATGTTGACAACGCTCAATTTCATGAGCTACATCTGGATGCTCCTCTGCCCTGTGCTGGTCATGCGCCTGATCGCCGGGGAGAGAGCGAAGAAGACAGATTCGCTCATGTACTCTTCCCCCTGCTCCATGACCGCGATCGTCCTCGCGAAGTATTTTGCTGCCGCTGTGGTCATGCTGATCTCGGTGGCCATCACCTTCATTTATCCGCTTATTCTCGCCCTGTGGGGAACACTTTATCTCCCTGAAACATGCGTAGGCTATCTCGGTTTCATTCTGCAGGGCGCCGCCTTTATCGCGTTCGATCTGCTGCTAAGCTCCTTTACCCGTTCTCAGGTCACCTGTACTGTCATCTGTATGGGTGCCAATCTTCTGCTCTGGTTGGCCGATCTGCTCACCGGAACCGCCGGCTTCCTCGGCACTGTCCTCTCTTTCTTTAATTTGTATAATCGCCTGACGCCTTTTACACAGGGCATTCTCAATTACGCTTCTGTCCTTTTCTACGTGATCTTTACCGCGGTCTCTCTCTTTATTACGGTAAGAGTCCTTGACGCGCGCAGATGGAGCAACACATGAAGAACGAAAGATTCTCTGTCAAAAACAAAGTTAAAAATAGAAAAAAGCGTTTTTCTCCCCGTCTTCGCCACGGGATCGGTGCCGCATTGATGATCCTGATCGTTATCTCTCTTGCGGTCCTCATCATCTACACAGCGGATCATGTCGAATCATCAATGGCGCTCGACACAGATCTTTCTTTCAACGGCGCCACGATCCAGTCCGCCCTGACAGAAAGTATTCTTCATGATCTCGATCGTGATGTACAGATCTGGCTGATCGTATCCGGCACCTCGGACTATGATGCTTACTATGGTCAGAGCGACGCGATCGAAGGTCTTCTGAAGCGTTATACCACCCTTACACCGCACATCCGTTATCAGCGCACCGCGCTCGTTTCCAATCCCACGCTCGCGACCCGTTACATGGATTCCTTAGGCGAAACACCCGTATCCGAAGACTGTGTGCTTATCTATTGTATGGATACAGGCCGCGCCCGTGTTGTTGAAGGGTCTGACTTTTACTCCACTACATTGGATGCAAACTACAATTACACATACCGCATCCAATACGAAAAAGTCCTCACCGAAGCGATCTGTTCCGTAACCGGAGACGACCTCCCCGTGTTGCAGATCCTGAGCGGACATGGTGAACTGACTGAAAAAGATCTCGCCGCTATGACAAACGCGCTGAAGGACGCGAACTGGGACATCCGCACGGTCTCCCTTCGTAAGGACACCCTTGATCCCGATCAGATGCTCTTTATCCTTTCTCCTCAGTATGACCTCACCGATGAAGAACTGCTTCTGCTTGAGGAATTCGCTTCCATGGGCGGTAATTTCTTTATTGGCTGCGACTACACGGATCCCCTTGACCTGCCCAACTTCAACACATTGCTTCTTGCCTACGGCGTAAAACCGTTCAAAGGGATCGTGATCGCGGATCAGGCCGCGCCTGCCTACAGCTATTATCAGGAGCGTTACTATCTGATGCCCTACCTGATGCAAACCGAAGTAACCGCCCCGCTTCTTGCAGCAAATGAGAATATTTATCTTGCCGCGGGGGCTCGCGCCTTTCAGCAGGCCGCGCTTCTCAACGGCACTGTATCCGTGGAACCCGTTCTTCGTACGGATCTTGCTTATATCCGGGATACGACAGACGGAATTGATTCCATCGAAAAGCAGCCCAATGAGATCTCCGGCTGTTTTGATATTGCTCTGCTCTCCACGCGTATCACTTCAACCGGAGATCGCAGCCATGCCTTTATCACCGGCAATACCAGTATGTTCACTTCCGAATGGGTCCAGAAGCAGACATCCGCTGTCCCGCTCTTGCGGAATATCGTCAAGTATCTGCAGGGTTCTTCCTCGATCGATCTCGAGATCCCTTCCATTCCCTTGACACGTGACGGTATCCGCCTGCAGGATCTCACGGTTCCCGTGATCCTGACCGCTTCACTTCCCCTGCTTGTTCTTGCGATCGCTTTCTTCATCCTCATTCCGCGCAAGCGCCATTAACGAAAGGTCCGCAATGAAAGAAGTCAATCACAGTCAAAGAAAACAGAAACCCAAATTTCTTCTGCCCCTCGTTCTCATCGTCACGCTCATTCTGATCGCTCTTGCCTGTTTTCTTCTTATCCGGTCCGGCAAACAGCCTTCTCCTCCCATACCCGTCGAGGCGGCTGATACAGATAATGTTCTGTTCTCCTGCAACAGTGAACAGCTGTTCTCCGTCATGATCACGCCGCGCGGCCAAGAGCCCTATACTCTGGCCTGGCATGACGGGATTTTTTCTCTGGAAGGCGATGAAAACTTCCCCCTTCGTCAGGCGCTGCTGAGCGATCTTTCCGTTTACGCCACCTATATCGAACCGCTCGATAAACTGATCGATCTTTCGGAAAGCGTTACTGATCCAGACGGGCATACCCTTTCACGCGCGGACTTCGGTCTGCAGCCTGCTGCTTACAGCGTTCTCATCCGCGCGACAGACGGAAACAGCATCACACTGTATTTCGGCGATTATTTCGAGGATGGTGCCTTTATCCGCTATTATATGGCAACAGACCATGACGATATCATCTATATCGTCTCCTCTGATCTTTACGATTCATTTGCCTATAACAGAAATATGCTTCATACAGTCGAAAAGCCAGCAGTTGATTCCTCCCTGTTCGATGCAGTCTCTGTCACTGGAGAAAAAGATCTTGCCCTTACCCGTATCGGGGATTACTGGTATGTAACAAAGCAATCTCCCTACCCTGCCAATGAAGAGATCGTCCTCAATTTCCTTGAACGGGCAGATAATCTGCGTTTCTCCTCCTGGGTCGGAGCAGCCGATGAACTGGACCTTTCCGAGTTCGGTCTTGAAGAACCGCGTTTCAGTGTGTCCTTCCATTACGCCGACACACTTGTTGAAGGTTATGATGAGCATGATCAGTTCGTATCCGCTGTCGTTCCGGGTAAAACGCAGACCTTTCTCATCGGTAAGGATGCTTCCGCGACCGAAAACATCAGTTTCTACTGTCTCTATGAGGGCCATGTCTACATCGGCACCTATTTCACATTCGGTTTCCTAATGTTTATCACACCGGAAGATCTTTATCTCCGGAATCCCGTTTCCTATGCCTCGAACGCGATCGAACAGGTCTCGTTTACAGATAAGGCCGGCACAGCCACCTATGATATCGAATTGATCGAAAGTATTCTGCAAAACGGCCAACTTGAGACCGACCCTGAGACCGGTGAACAGATCTACACACTCTCTGTCAGACGGGATCAGGACCCCGTTGACACAGAAACGTTTCTTGTCTGGTACAACCGCCTTACACAACTCAGCGCTTCAGGTCTGCTTCCCGATTCGTATGTTCCCGAAGGCGAGACGTTGTATACGATCACACTTCGCTTTAACAACAACACACGTGTCATTCGTTTTTATCAATATGACACGCTGCACCTCGCCATCTCTGTAGACGGCACCTGCCTTTTCTATCTGCCGGCTTCTCTTATTGAAAACCTGCCGCCCCTTCCCTGATACATATCTGCAACAAAGCGCCCTGCCGGACCATTCCGGTCCGACAGGGCGCTTTGTTTTGTTATGATACATTACTGTGCTGTTCTGTCGAAGTATTCCTGTCTCAGTTCAGTCAGCAGAGGATTATGATCTCCGCCGGGGAGATACTGTTCGTTGATCTCATCGATCGCAGCCTTGCGCATCGCGGGAGCGCAGAAAGGACAATACTTCAGTTTATTGAAGGGAACGTTCTCAAGTTCTCCGTAGTTAAATGGAGTAAGTGTGATATTCGTGGCTGAATAGCAGGTTTCTTCCGAATGATAATAACTGCCGCCCTTGGGGTTGTAATACAGCGTCAGATCATCGGAAGGATACGCGATCTGTCTGCCCTGCCAGTCTTCCCAGATCACAAGCTTTACATTGCTCTTATTTCCGGAAACCTTGTTCCAGATCCAGGACATGTTCACGCCTTCGGGAGTACGTTTTCTCTGTACGCGAATGCATCCATGGCTGGCTTTGGTGCCCAGCTTCGCTTCACATGTGGAATAATCCTTGCTTCCATCCCTGTATGTGACAGAAGGCACCTCATGCAGCAGATCGCCTTTATTGAAGCGGATCGCTTTATCGCAGAACATGTTATCGCTCTTAAACCCGCCCACCTTGCTCTTCAGCAGAAATTCTCCGCTCCGGGTCTCGTTATAGGGCTGGTACTTCTCGCCGTTCCAGACGACCTTTCCCGTAGAAACGACCAGTGTACTGTAAAGCTTCCCTTCCATGAAAATATACAGCCGCTGTGTCAGCTTATCGATCACGATTCCCCAGGTCTGATCCGGTTTCACGGTCTTCAGCCATGAAGTGCGTACATACCCCTGCACCAGCACATTCCACGCCGGCACAGATGTACCCGCGAAGGAAGAAGAATAGCATTCGACCAGCGTCCACCCATTGCCCGCGTTTTCGATCACCCTGACAGCCTGACTCAGGCAGGTCACGACGCCCACAGGCATACTGTTTTCATCGGGGTCGGCATAAAGATAGATCTGTTCGGTCTCAGCGTTCTTTTTCCCGTTGTCCACTACCGTCACAGGGCTGATCAGCATATCCCACACAGCCTCTTCATCCGTGATATCCATCGGCAGTGTCCAGTAATCTCCTTGGCTCCCCGTATCCGCGTATGGGCTCCCGTACGACGGTGTAAAAACTGCACCGTTTTCTTCGGCAAGGGAAGGTCCAGTACATACGCAAAGCAAAACGAGCATCCACAAAATCAGACTTTTTACTTTTTTCATTCTTTTCTCCGCATCCTGAATGCTGTTATGACGGGATCGAAGGCTTCGGTTCCCGTTTCAGACGCATCCAGTTTCCTTTAAAGTAGTATACAATAAAAGCCGTTCCAGTCAGGCACCAGCTGATCACATAAATGATACTGACAGCCATGATGGTGTGCCAATGCGGCACCACGAACGCCATCCAGATGATACGAAGAACACAGGTGCCCAGCATTGTCATGATCATGGGGCGCAGCGTGTCTCCGGTTCCACGGAACGTGCCGCCCAGTACTTCCACGAAGCTCCACACAAAGTAATAGGGCACAAAATAGCTCATGATCTCAATGGCGTCGAGGATCGTCTGTTCATCACGGATGAAAGTGTGGTACGCGGGATAAGCCACCAGCATCAGCGTCGCGCTCAGAATGACCGTTGTGATCAGCGCTATGATCATACAGATACGGATTGCCTTCTTCATTCTGTCGATCTTGCCTGCCCCGTAGCATTGTCCGACAAAGGCGCAGATGGCAACGCCGAAAGCGTTGCTGACAGACCAGTAAAAGCCGTCCAGCTTTCCCGTCGCCGTCCAGCTGGTCACCATTGTATGATCAAAGGTATTCACGGCGCTTTGAATGATCAGGTTACTGATGGAATACATGGATCCCTGAATACCAGCCGGAAGACCGATCCGCAGGATCCCTCTGAACATGCTTTTATCAAAACGCAGTTTCTTGATCTGCACACGATGCGGTCCCTGTACACGGAAGAGATAAGAAGCAGCCAGCAGCACGCACAGCGTCATGCTGATCACGCTGGCCCAGGCCGCGCCGGCGACTTCCATTTTCAGCGCGCCGACAAACAAAAGGTCAAGGCAGATATTAGTGACGCAGCTGCAGATCAGATAGATCAGCGGGCGTCCGCTGTCACCGACACCCTGAAGCGTACCCTGAAAAAGATTGTACATCAGAAGTGGTATCGCGCCTACCAGATAGATCCTCAGATAGGTCGTACTGTCCGCTTCAAAAGTCGCGGGGTTGCCGACCATCTTCAGCAAAGCCGGCGTAGCGAAATATCCGCAAACCGTGATCAGAAGACCGATGCCAAGGCAGAAAATGATCGCCGTATGCAGAGTCTTGCTGACACCGTCATGATCACCGGCGCCGTACTTCTGCGAGATCAGCACAGTCGCGCCGCCGTTCAAACCGTTAAAGAAACCAATGATCACATTCGTGATCGCCGCGCAGCTTCCGCCCACAGCGCCAAGCGCGTCATCGTTGACAAATCTGCCGAGGATCAGCGCGTCTGCCGTATTATAAAGCTGCTGAAAAAGCAGACCCAATAATATCGGAAAGAAGAAACGCAGAAGTTTCCTCCAGACAACGCCTTCTGTCAAATCGTTTTTGCCCGAAAGTAAGCGCATAATCTTTATCCTTCTTATGGGACGAGCGTTTCAGTCTCGTCTTCGTTTTCGGTATCAGGCGGCTTCGGAAGATCATCCAGGCTTCTTAATCCAAAGTGTGAAAGGAAAGTATCCGTCGTACCGTATAAAATCGGATGACCGATCGTATCCTTTCGTCCCACTTCCTCGATCAGATTCTTATTCACAAGGGATTGCACGCTGTAATCGCACTTGACGCCGCGGATCTGCTCAATCTCCAGTTTGGTCACAGGCTGCTTATAGGCAACGATGGAGAGCGTCTCCATCGCGCTCTGGGAAAGAGATTGCTTCTGGATGGGCTGAAGCAGCCGCTCCACATATTCCGCGTATTCCGGGCGGGTAGACAATTGCACATGCGTACCGAAGCGTTTCAGGCATATACCGCGCATATGATAGCTATAATCGCTCTCCAACGCGTCCAGCGCCTGCCTGATGGTATTTTCGTCCACTTCCAAAGCACGCTGCAAGTCAAGCACATCCACAGGCTCTCCGGCTACAAAAAGGATGGCTTCAATTACGTGAGCAGTCTCATTGATATCCATTAAAATTGCTCTCCTCTCCCGTTACCGGATGTTCGCCCGGAATCAGCGTGATCTCGTCATACACCTTATCCTGTTCGACCGTTGCATATCCCAGACGAATCAATTCCAGCAGCGCGAGGAACAATGTGACCACCTCATCGCGGCTTGGGTGTTCGCTGAACAGCTCAGTAAAGGCCACAGGGCCTTTCTTCAGCTTGCGCAGTATATGCTGACGGCATCTTGGAATGGTGTATTCATCGCGGATGATTCGCCTTTCCTCGATCTTCACTTCCTCTTCCGGCGCCTTCATACGCGCCAGAACCCGCGCAAAAGCCGCCATCAGGCCGTCCATGGTCAGATTCTTCAGTTCAAATGTCGGCGGAGGCAGCGGATATTCTTCCGGCAGCTTGTTATACAGCAGCGCGGCCGCTTTTTCAAAGCCCTTCATGTCCTCGGCGATCTGCTTGATCCGCTGGTATTCCTGCAACTGCCGGATCAGCAGCTGTTCAGGATCCTCCGGATCCTCGATCTCAGGTTTAGGCAGAAGTGAACGGCTTTTGATCTCGATCAGCGTTGCCGCCATCGTAATAAAAGCGCTCGCGTCATCCATATCCAGGTCCGGCGCGTTATTCACGCTTTGAACATACTGATCTGTGATCTCGCTGACGAAGATATCCTTGATATCGATCTTTGCCTTGCCGATCAGGAACAGCAGCATGTCCAACGGGCCTTCAAACTGGCTCAGTTTTAATGTGAAAGCCATTCAATTACCTCATAATCCAAAGATCGAATAGATCAGGTTGGTCACGCCCGATGTAAAGAAACCGGTCACGGCGCTGATGCCGGTGTCAAGGATACCGGTCGCTCTGTTCAGCACAAAAATGCCCACAATGATCCCGAAGATGATCCGCTGATCGATCACCAAACGATTGTTGAACACAGCGGCGTTCCAGAAGCGGTAACCATCCAGCGGCGGAATAGGAAGGAAGTTAAAGACAGCAAGCGAGATGTTATATACCGCAAAGACCTTGAAATAAAGAATGAACCAGTGCAGCCATTCCGCCTGTGTGATGTTTTTGATCCCGTTCACATAATACATTCCCTGCGCGTAGTCACGGATCACATCGGCCCTGGTCAGTCCGTATGCCTTATAATAGAACATATTATCGCTGGCTTCAGGTCTAACGATGATCATCGCGAGCAGCACACACATCAGCATGGAAAAAAGGAACAGCAGAAAGTTGGTAATGATACCGGCCAGAGAAACAAAGATCGAGTCCCTTCTGCGGTTTTTGAAATTCCACGGATTGACCGGCACAGGCTTTGCCCAGCCGAAGCCGATGAACAGCATGGACAATGTGCCCCACAGATCCAGATGCGCCATGGGATTCAAAGAAAGTCTTCCGGATAATTTGGCCGTATCATCCCCGCACCACTGCGCCACTCGTCCGTGCGCGCATTCATGCAGGATCAGCGCGGGAAATAAAGCCAGAAGACTGATGCAAAAACTGAGCAGGAAGCTCGTCACGTTTCCGCTCTGGATCGCCCGTACAAAATCACTGATAATTCCCATCTTTTCCTCCTGATCAGCGTCCGAAAGCGGTGTGCGCTTCCTTCACCAATGCCTTGATCATCTCATCATCCGGTTCGTTTCCTTCTCCGTGACGTACATCAGCTAAGAATTCAATGTTTCCCGCAGGTCCTGTGATCGGCGAGAAGGTCATCTGTTCAACATGCCAGCCAAAGGAATGGCAGAATGCCCGTATCTCCTTCAGCACATTCATATGCACCTCGGCATCCCGCACAACGCCGTTCTTTCCCACCTGTCCGCGGCCTGCCTCAAACTGCGGCTTGATCAGTGTCAGGAATCTGCCCTCATTTCCCATGATCTCCGCCGCGACAGGCAGGATCAATTTGATCGAAATGAAACTTACATCCATGACGGTCAATGTCGGATGTATCGGCAGCATATCATTCGTCAGCGTTCTGGCATTCGTCCGCTCCATCACCGTCACACGCGGATCGTTGCGGATCCTCCAGTCAAGCTGGCCATACCCGACATCGATGGCATACACGTGCGAAGCGCCGTGACGCAGGAGCACATCCGTAAAACCGCCGGTCGCCGCGCCGATATCCATGGCGCACAGTCCGGTCACATCCGCGCCGAAGCTTGTAATGGCTTTCTCCAGTTTATGGCCGCCGCGGCTCGCAAAGGCATCCACCTGTCCGTGTATATGAAGTTCATCTTTATTCTCAACAGGCTCCGAGGATTTGAGGATCTTTCTCTCCCCCAGATAGATCTGCCCGGCCATGATCATGGCCTGCGCCTTTTCACGGCTCGGGGCAAGTCCGGCCTCTACCACTGCTACATCAGCGCGTGTTTTCATCTTCTTCTTTCCCTTATTACTGTTATTTTAAGCATTCTTATTCAGATCAGTTCTGATCTTTTCAGCCATCTGCCCGGCGGTCAATCCCGCCATCTTCAGCAGATCCTGATGCGCTCCGTGCGGAATGAAGCGATCCTGCACCGCAAAGATGCCGGAGGGTGCCTTGCAGCCGTTTCGGGCCGCGAAAGCGGCGATCGCGCTGCCAAGTCCGCCGTTGAGCATGTTTTCTTCCGCGATATAATACGGTATTTTCAGCGATCTCAGCAATTCCTCATCCAGCGGTTTCAGGGTGCTGGCGTTGATCACGCGCGCGCCGATCCCTTCGTTTTTCAGTATTTCAGCACACCCAAGGCATTCCGTCAGCAGATTGCCATAGCTGATCAGCGCGATATCGCGGCCATCCTGAAGGGTCGTCCACTTCCCAATGACAAACTCTGTTTTGAACCCGGCAAGCGCTTTTTCTTCCGCCTTCGGATAACGGATCGCAAGCGGGCGCGGCTGACTGATCTGAACCTCCAGCATCTGTTTCAGTTCCTGCCGGTTCATCGGCTGCAAAACAGTCATGCCCGGCGCGGACATCAGATAACCGGCGCCAAACATACCATGGTGGCTGGCACCGTCCGCGCTCCCGATCCCGGCACGATCACACAGGAAGCAAACAGGTGCTTTCTGCATGCAAACATCTTCGATCAATTGATCATAACCGCGCTGCAGAAAACTGTCGTAGATCGCGGTAAACGGTTTCATGCCGCTCAGGGCCAGGCCGCCGCTCATGGTGACAGCATGCTCTTCCGCGATACCGACATCAAAGGTCCTCTCCGGGTGCGCGGCCGCGAAAGGCTGCATTCCCGTTCCCAATGTCATCGCGGCAGTCACCACGGTGATCGTCTTATCCGCTTCGGCATGCTCCATCAGCACTTCACACGCCGCGCGGCCAAAGTCCTTCTCACCCACTTTGAAGGGCGCACCGTCTTCGATGCTGAAGGGCGGTGTACCATGAAACGCGTCCGGCTGATCCTCCGCCGGGGCGAAACCGCTGCCTTTACGGGTGTAAACATGGATCAGAATGCGTTCATTCAGCTCCAGCGCGCGCTTTATTGTTTTTTCAAGGCCATGGATATCCTGCCCGTCTATCGGGCCGAAGTAATCAAAACCAAGAGCCGAGAACAGCTTATCATGTACAAACACATTGCGGATCTTGTTCTTGATCCGCTTGAACCCTCTGTGCAGCACATTCCCGCAGATGGGCATCCTGAAAAGGAAAGCGCTCACGCCCTTCTTCAGATTCTGCCATCCCTTTGAAAGACGCATATGTGTCAGATAATTATTGATCGCGCCGACATTGCCGGAAATGCTCATCCCGTTGTCATTCAGGATCACCAGCAGCTGTGTATTGCTGTTCCCGGCATCATTAAAGCCTTCATAGGCCATCCCGCCCGTCAGCGCGCCGTCGCCGATCACGACCGCGATCTTTTCATCCGTGCCTTTGATATCGCGCGCTCTCGCCATTCCGAGAGCAGCGCTGATGGCATTACTGGCATGCCCGCTGTCAAAGCTGTCATATTCGCTTTCGTCCCGTCTCGTAAACCCGCAGATACCGTTTGTTTTCCGAAGCGTGTCAAACATTTCCGCGCGCCCTGTGATCAGCTTGTGTGTGTAGCACTGATGCCCGACATCAAACACGATTTTATCCTTCGGGCAATCGAGCGCGCGGTGCAGCGCCAGTGTCAGCTCAACATCCCCCAGATTGGACGCCAAATGACCGCCGTTTTTTGAAACGGTGGTAATGATCCTGTTTCTGATCTCGGCAGCCAGCTGTTCAAGTTCGTCTTCCGTCAGCGTCTTGATATCCTTCGGAGAATGGATCTTTTCAAGCATAAGATAAACACTTTCTGTTCTTCATGTTTACAGAATCATGATTCTTCCGTGATAAGACGCGTACACAAATAAACGTGCGATCACGCCTGATTGAAATTATAACATATGCATCTGTTCTTTGCAATTGCGGATCCTGCCTGCTTTTGTAAAGAAAAGCCCCGAAGCGAAAGGCTTCGGAGCTCATTTTTGTTCTATGCTCTTTGTGATCAGAATCCTGTTCTTACCACACGGCCTTCTTCAGGCTCTCCTTGCTGACGAAGGGACCGGGCAGGCAGGAAGTGCCGCGCTTGTCACCAAAGTAGTCTTCATCAAACAAGATCGCGGAACCGTCGCGGTTCTCAAAGCGCTGTTCAGGCTGGAAGGCCTTGCCCAGGATATCACTGTTGATGATCTCATCCTTCATGCCGCCTACATAATCATAGACGTCGGTCTCGAGATAGGTCTTGCCGTCCTTTTCGACCAGTTCGAACTTCGGCTTTGCTTCAGCGTTGACCACACAGTTCTTATCATGACGGCAGCCCTTCGCGCCGGCAAGGTAGGCATTGCCTTCCATCCATACCGGCAGATGGCTCATATGCCACTTTCCAAGCTTGCCCATGTCGGGACGCGCGACATCCATGTCAAAGTTGACGATCCATTCATCATAGGTGGGATATTCTTCAAACTCCCATGTACCTACGCGGTAATCCTTCTCCCTCACTTCGCCGGTCTCATCATCCGGGCCGATCTCCTGACCCTGCACGAAGATGTTGTTGTAGAAGCGGTCGTCGCCGTGCAGAATGGTCATAAAGCCGGCAACTTCCGTGCGGTGACGGATATGATAGGGCGTATAACGATCGCCGGTACCGCCGCCGACAGCGCGCAGACCGCCCATGATCAGGTTGTTGACCATGGCCACGCTCTCCGTCGCGATGAACAGAGACACCTTGGACATCAGGATGTTGTTATCGATCAGGGTCGGTCCATGGCCCACCTCAACGAAGATATCCTGGCTGCACATGCCGCCGCGCGCCCAGGTGCAGTAGGAAGGACGCTGGTTGTCATGCAGCAGGTTCTGCGTGATACGGGTGCCCTGAGCCTCCCAGTCGGTCCAGATACCCATGGTGCAGTGATGGATATGATTACGCTGCATCAGCACATCGATCGCCGCGTGCAGCTTGATGCCGCTGATCTCAGCGCCGCCCAGCTGCTGCATGTTATTGATGTGGTGGATATGGTTGTCTTCGATCGTGCTGAACACCGCGCCCATGCGGCCCACGATACCGGTCTGCTCGCAATGATGGATATTGCAGCGGCGAACGATATGATGACCGATATTCTCCTTGAGCCATCCATGATACTGACCGCGGCAGACCGCGTCGCGTTCCATCTGGGTGGGGCTCTTCACATGCTTGACAGTAAAGTAATGATCATTCTCGGGATCATAATACTTACCCAGAGAAATACCGCAGCACTTGCTGTTGCTGATATCGCAGTCTTCAATGATCCATCCCTTGCTCCAGTGCGGTCCGATCATACCATCCTGGAAAGCAGCCGGAGGCGCCCATGTCGTAGCCGCCTTCTGAATGTTGAAACCGCTGACGGTAATGAAGCCCTTGCCCTGTTCAGCGGGGAAGAAGCAGCGGCGGCGCACGTTGATCTCAATATTTTCCTTGTTGGGATCCGCGGACTGGAAGTTGGCGTAGATGACCGTTTCATTGCCTTCCTGAACAGCATACCACTTATAGATACTGAATTCAGGATCCCAGCTGGGGGTATATACCTTGCCCTCCAGGCACTCCTGCAGGGTCTCGCATTCATACATGCACTTGTCATTCAGGTACACAGAACCCGTGTGACGGACAGAAGGCGCGAAATACCAGTCACCGAACGCTTCGACGACATAAGGGTTATAATCAGCGAAAATGCCGTTATCGATGCGCTTCACCCAGGTCGTACCTTCGTACTTTTCCCATCCGGTCACCTTCTCCGCGCCGGTGATCACAGCGCCGAGCGGCTCAATGCTGCGATAGGTGATACGGGCATCTTCTGTGCCGCCGTTCAGGGGATTGACATATTCACGGTAAACACCGGGAGCCACCAGCACTTCATCGCCGGGCTTTGCCACCTTCGCGGCATCATTGATCCACTTGAACGGGCGTTCCTTGCTTCCGTCGCCGGTCCTGGTGGTGTTGATATCAACGTAATAGACCATTTTTCTGTTCCTCCTGCAATTTTCTGCTTTGGATGATCGTGTGGATATAGACCTTGATTTGCTATTATTTTATCGTACACGATTCATGTATGTCAATGAAATCAAACAGACAAAACTTGCAAAAATCGATATGATTTTTGTATTTTCTTTTCGCCCGCAGGGATTGATCGTCACCGTCATAACAAAAAGAACGGAAGAGACCATGCCCTTCCGTACTCAGCAGATCCATGTATTTCATTCAAGCGTGATCATCAGATCATCCCCCGCGGCATTCAAAACAAACTCCTGGGAGCGATCCAATGTATATCCATCCGGAACCGACAGAATATGCACGGTATAAGGATAAGCCTCCATGGTAATACGGGCTTCCCCGTTTATGTCCGTAAAGATGACCTGACATATCTCATCATTGCACACATTGAGCATCACATCCTGAACCGGTTTTCCCTCACTGTCCGCGATGATTATCCGATAATCCGCGTTCCCGTCCGCCGTCTGCTCCTGTATCGTATCGGCTGAGATGATCTCTCCTTCTTCAAAAACCGCGCTGAAAAGATCCGCGATATTCCCGCTGTAAGTTGAAAACATCATGATGATCAGCGCCAGGATCAAAGAGAGTATCTGTTTCATACATATCACCTTTTCTTTTAATCACATAAAACGGTAAATGCTGTTTCTTTCCGTATATCCCATCGATTCATGAACAGTTCTTATGATCCGTCCGCCTTTTTCTTATCATGTCCTGCAGTTGTTTTCCCGGCCTTCTGTTTTTTTCATATGCAGGATCATAAACTGCGCGCATAACCCTGTAAAGGTTCCCGCGATGATTCCGCTCACGCACAGGATCGGGAAATACGCCCATAACGCCTCAGAATGCGTGATCATGACCGCGACCAGGATCTGCCCAAGGTTATGGAACACCGCCGCGATCGCTGAAGCAGCGAAGATCTGCCTGTCAGTCAGTACGGTTCTTAATAACATCATCGCCGAAAAGCTCAGCAGACCGCCCGCGCCGGAATAAAGAATCACCGACATATTCCCGCTGAATACCGCTCCCAACACGATCCTGCCCAGCAGGATCATGGCCGCGTCAACAGGCCCCAGTACAAACATCGCCCAGACTGTAATGATATTGCTCAGACCCATCTTGATCCCGCTGATCGGAGTCAGGCTGGGCAACTGTGCCTCCAGCATGAATATGATCAGCGCGATCCCCAGAAGCAGCGCGTTGTGTGTCAATCGTTTCGCGTTCAACCCGCCGTCCTCCTTAATAAGCAATGATATCCGGTTCGCCGGGATCAGGCACCGTATGCTCACACCGCACGATCAGCTGATGCGGCAGACAGACGATCGGCATCATGCTCCCCGAGACCCACCCGGACTGCACACAGGTCTGCTCCGGGCAATCAGCCTCAGCGATATGCACCTTCCCGTCCTTCACTTCTACAATGTTGTACCCTTCATCCGTATTGATCCTTACCGTCTGATCCGTGTTCAGCAGAAGCCTTGCGATACATTCGCCCTTCACATACACGCCCACGGAGGCATATCCGTTTCCGGTGTTCATGATGATCAGGGAAGCTGCCACCGCGTTTAACAGTATAACGGCAAGTATGATCACCCATACAAAAGTCGGCAGTGTTCGTTTCTTTTTGTTATCAATCGTCATGTCGAAGTCAATTCCTGTCTCATCGTTCGATCCATTTGATCTGCATGCCCGCGTAATCGCCGTAAAGGCTGAAGGAGCCTTTCAATCCTGGGGTAACCAGCACTGAATTCTCAGTCAAAATGATCACTTCACAGTCATTCCTTGTTGCCAGCCACTCAGCAGCCCGTTCAGTGCCCATCACCGTAAGCGCGGTCGACAAAGCATCACATACAGAAGCGCTTTTCCCGATCACCGTGACCGAAAGGATACCATTATCGACCGGATGACCTGTCATCGGATCAAAAATATGACTGTATCGTTTGCCGTCCTGTTCAAAATAACGCTCGTACCCGCCGCTCGTAATGATCGCGCTGTCCGTGATCGAACAAACGGCGAAATATGAATCTCTGTTTCTCGGATCTTGAATACCCACCCGCCATGAATCGCCGTTTTCCTTGTTTCCAATACAGTATATATTCCCGCCAAGATTGATGAGCGCCGAATTCACGCCATTTTCCTTCAGAATGCGGTACATTTCATCCGCGAGGTACCCCTTCGCGAACGCGCCCAGATCGATCATCATGCCTTCCGGCAATATCATTGTATCCGACAACGCTATTTTTCGATAATCCACATATTGAAGAAGCGTTTTGAGCTCATCCTCTTCAGGAATCCGGTATGTTTTATCCGTGAATCCCCATGCCTTCACGATCGGATATACAGAGATGTCGATCCTTCCTTCTGTCTGTTCGCACATGTCGAGCGCGAACGAAAGCAGATCCTGCGCAAGCGGTGAAAGCTCTACGCATTCACCCCTGTTGAGCCGCGCGATCTGAGAATCATCGATCGTTACAGAGAAGCATGCTTCCATCCGGTGCGCCAGCGACTCGCATTCGTCTATCACATCTTCTGACGCCAAAGGTGCGCGGATCGACATCACCGTATCCATCGCGATAAAGGAACGGTCACCTGCAGCCTGTGCCATATTGTATGCAATCAATGTCACGCTGATCACGATGATGGATAATAAAGATCTGTATCTTTGCAAAACACTCTTCTCCCTTGATCCGTCACTCTTTCTTCCGGATGATCTATTATATCCCCTGCAGACGGGTTTGTAAACGCTTATGCTGCCGGATCACAGGCTTGCAAACCCACCCGAACAGCATTACAATACAATTATCCTGCTACTTGGAGGGTTCAGCTTGACACATAAACTTCATGTCTACACAGGCAACGGAAAAGGCAAGACGACAGCCGCGATGGGGCTCGCTCTGCGTGCCGTGGGTCACGGTCAGCGCGTATTGATCGCGCAATACATGAAAGACGGCAAAAGCGGCGAGCTGCACGCCCTGCGCACGCTTGATCATGTTGTGGTTTATCCCGCCGCTCCCATTGAAGGCTTTATCGGTCAGATGTCTCCTTCTGACCTCGCAGATACAAAACGCCGTCAGTCTGAATACACTGCCGAATTGATTGACCTGATCGCGGATCTAAAGCCCCAGATGATCATTCTGGACGAGCTCGGCGCAGCGGTTTCTTTACAGATCATTGATTGCAGCACGGCGATGGGGCTGATCCGCGCCGCGCTTACTTACGGCGAAACTGTCGTTACCGGTTATTAGGTGCCGGACGAGTTCCGTTCCTCCGCCGATTATGTTTCCGTCATTTCCTGCGAACGCCATCCCTATCTCACAGAAGGACTTCCCGCGCGCGAAGGAGTCGAATGGTAATATGACACTTTTCTCTGAATTATACATCACGCCGTCCGGTTTTGATCCTCTTCTCTTAACCGGTGACAGCACCTGCCTGACCCGTATCGATTTTCTTCAGGATGACAGGGCTTCATATGCCGATCTGTCCTCGCCCGGAACCTATCCTTTCTTTGATAAAACACGGCTCTGGCTGGACGCGTATTTTTCGCACCGGCCTCTTCCGGCTCTGCCGCCGCTCCGGCTCGATGGCATTTCTCCCTTCGGCAGAAAGGTGATCGATCTTCTTCGCGAGATCCCCTATGGCGCGCTCACAAGCTACGGCGCGATCGCCGGGCGGATCGCCTCCGAACGCGGTATTCCCCGTATGTCCGCTCAGGCGGTCGGCGGTGCAGTGGGCAGGAATCCCATCTGTATCATGATCCCCTGTCATCGTGTCATCGGGTCTGATGGGTCGTTAACAGGCTTTGGAGGCGGCATGAAAAATAAGATCGCCCTTCTCCAACACGAAGGAATTGATCCGTCGCTGTATATTCTGCCGGTTTAGCGCAAGCGCTGAATTCACAGCAAGATCCATCATTCATAGCGTTTCTTTGATATTTTCGTACCGTGTCCGTTCATTACATACCGTATTCTATCACATGATTGCCTGTCGTTTGTATCAGATTCCGTTCATAACGAGCCATACTTAAAAAGAACTGCGTTCTCCAGCGCAGTTCTTTATTTCTGTGAAGCACTCCCATCATTACTGATCTCAATCGAAAAAACATTCTCCAGCCTTATCGCTTTTTTATCCTTAAAATATATCATCTTTTGTATTTCATCGATCCGTCTCACAGTGCCCTCATAGTTCTCATAGGTACCGCCTTCCTTCAGCGCATCCGGTACAAAATAGATCACCCTGATTGACTTTTCACCCTCGCCATTCTTGATCCTGTTCAGTGTGTCATCCAAAGCCGCTCGTCTTTCTTCGTCCAGTTCCTGCCGCGGGCCTACATAACGGCTGTTTTCATCGATCAGATCACCGTATGCTGTTAACGCTGCAAAAGGCGCGAATTGCGCGGCTCTGTCCTGTAATGGCATAGGCCGATGCCGCGCCGAAACCGGGCGCTCCATCTGCAGCATATCGGCATAATCCGCCATTGTTCTTTGCGGTATATGTGCCATCCTTTTCCCTTCTCTCACGCCTTATGACCGCCCATCATCCCGTTGCGCTCACGGGCAGTCGCGCCTTCTTCATAGCTGATCCCCTTCAGGATCGCGTTTTTTCCAAATTTCTTCTTGATCTCAAGCATTGCTTTCTGCAGGTTCTTTTCTTCTTCCGATGCTTTCGCCTTTATTCTTTCCTGCTCTTCATCAAAAACGGGATCTGAGAAGAAATCCGTTTGTTTTCCGATCTCCTTTACCGTCTCACTTTCCGGGTTCACACGGTTTGCCCCGATGTAAATCCTGCGTATATGCAGAGAGGGATTCGTGATCCGTTCATACAATTCCACCGCGCGCTCGATCATGATTTTCGCGGAAGATGTGTATTCACCAAGATCGATGCTGCCGTGTGCCGGTTTCGGCATTTTCCTGCCGTAACGATCACTTGTAACTTCTCCGGTAAAACGGGTTTTCGGATCTGTGATATTGTCTGTATCATAACCGATCGAAAGACCGATCTGATCCGTCACAACACCCTGCTCCACCAGTTCAAGCGCCAGCTGGTCAGCCATTTCCTTGATAATGACCCTGCATCTCTCATACGAATAAGGTTCGCTCAATACCTGCCCTCTGCTGAGCGAATGCGCTTCAGGGCGATAGCTCTTGATCTCCTTCATCGTACAGGGTTCATAACCCCAGGCGTGATCGATCAGCAATTCCGCGTTGATGCCGAACAGCTTATATAACAGTTCTTCATTATTGGTCTGGCTGCTTGTTCCGATCGAGCAGCGCGCGACATCTCCCATGGTATACATACCGTGCTGCGCCAGCTTATCCGCGTATCCCTTTCCGATCCGCCAGAAATCCGTCAATGGCTGATGAGCCCATAATTGCTCACGGTAAGTCTTCTCATTCAGTTCAGCGATCCTGACCCCGTTCTCATCCGGCGGAATATGCTTTGCCACGATATCCATCGCTACCTTGCACAGATACAGATTGGTCCCGATCCCCGCGGTCGCTGTGATCCCCGTCTGCTTCAGCACATCCAGGATCATCTTTCTGGCCAGCTGTTCAGCCGTCATCTTATACGTGGCCAGATAGTTGGTCACATCGATAAAGCATTCATCCACGCTGTATACATGGATATCCTCGGCGGAAACATATTTCTGATAAATGTTGAATACACGCGATGAGTATTCCATGTACAGCGCCATCCGGGGCGGCGCGATCAGGGGGCGCAGCATCAGGAACGGATCCTTCGCCAGCGCTGCCGCGTCCGCGGAGAATTGCTCTTCACGCGTCTCGTCTGATAATGGGTTCTTCCCTGCGCGTTTCAGTCTCAGGGCTTCGCGCTGCCGCAGACCGTTGATCTCTTTTACCTTCTGATTTACTTCAAACAGCCTTGCCCGTCCGGGAATACCATATTTCTTTAATGAAGGCGAAACAGCCAGGCATATCGTTTTCTCTGTCCTGCTTTCATCTGCGACCACAAGATGCGTCGTCAACGGATCCAGATGCCGCTCCACACATTCCACAGAGGCGTAAAAGCTTTTCAGATCGATCGCAATATATGCCCGTTCCATCCTGTTACGCCTCCTTTCGCTACTTTAATAATATATTATAAATCATCAGCCGATCAAATACAAACATAGAACATTTGTAGCCGCTCTTCTGCCTTGTATTTCCTGATGCCGTATATTATAATGCTTTCGCTTCGGAGGTAACATCATGTCCAAACATTCTGTGATCCTGTCTTCCCTGCGTGCTGCCTTTCCGCTTACCATACCGATTATGGCAGGCTATTTTTTCCTTGGATTCGCGCACGGCATCCTGATGTCTCAGGATGGTTTTTCCTTCCTTTGGCCGGCCGGCATGGCAGTCGGCATCTTCGGCGGTTCTCTCGAATACTATGTCGCGGAGGAGCTGCTCAAGGCCTTCGCGCCCCTGACGATCCTGATGATGACACTCATCATCCAGTCCCGTCACATCTTCTATTCGATCAGTATGCTGGAAAAGTACCGTGACACAGGTTTTAAGAAGTGCTATCTGATCTTCGGCTTAACAGATGAGACCTTTTCCATCAACTGTTCGGCCACAGTTCCATCCAATGTGGATCGCGGGTGGTTCTACTTCTTTGTCACGATCCTCAATCAGTTCTATTGGGTGTTTGCCTGCACGATGGGCGGCATCTTCGGTCAGATCCTGAAGAATTCGGTCGAGAATATCAACCGCTATACAAACGGCCTCGATTTCGTTATGACAGCGCTTTTCGCCGTCATTCTTCTGGAGCAGCTGCTGAAGGAAAAGAAGCATTACACCGCGCTGATCGGCGCTGCCTGCTCTCTGGCCTGCCTTCTCATTTTCGGCGCGCAGACATTCCTCCTTCCCACGCTTCTCCTCATTCTTTTCCTCCTTGCCATTCTTCGCAAGCCTTTGGTCAGAAGCGGAGCCGTTGAACAGGATCAGAAGGAGGCCAGTGTATGAATGAAATGACCTTAGCCGAAAAGCTGATCACAGTCGGTCTTTGCATTATCGGCACGATGGCCACGCGTTTCCTCCCGTTCCTGATCTTCTCATCCAAAAAGCCCATCCCGAAATTCGTTCAGTATCTCGGCAAGGCGCTTCCTGCCGCCATCTATGCCATGCTTGTCATTTATTGTCTCAAGAATGTCGATCTTCTTCACGGCAGTCACGGCATACCGGAAGCGATCGCGCTGGCCGTTACACTGGGTATGCATCTTTGGAAACGGAATACGATCCTTTCCATCGCGCTTGGCACCATTACCTATATGCTGCTTGTACAGTTTGTCTTCATCTGATCCGTTATCAGGGCTCTTCGGTCATCGAAGAGCTTTTTTATATGCAAATTTCTTCTCTTTTTATCATTTCCGTCTATGGCTTTTATCTTGAAAACCTGCCCTTCCAAGTTCACTGCGCGATCACCTTCCACTCGCGTTCACCTCACATCAAAAATTGAACATTTCTAATCCGCGTTTTTTCCGCAAAATCTACACTTCTTCCGTAATCCTGTATAATGTTCGTATATTCCGTATATTTGGCGATTTTATCGGTTGATTATACTGTTTTTTTATTCAATAATCGATTATTTAGGGCTGCGAACTCTTGTGATTTCAATATCACTGTGCTATAATGCCTTATCCTTTTATTTAGGAGGTATTGTTTGTTATGGAAAAGTATCGTGTTGGTATCATCGGCGCGACCGGTATGGTCGGTCAGCGCTTTATCACACTTCTGAGCGATCACCCCTGGTTCGAGATCGTTGCTCTCGCCGCGAGCGCTTCCTCCGCGGGAAAAACCTATGAGGATGCCGTTGCCGGACGTTGGGCTTTTGACTGGGATATTCCCGAAAAAGTAAAGAAAATGCCTGTCTATGACGCGGCTGATTTTGAGAAGGTCGCCTCCATGGTCGATTTTGCCTTCTGCGCCGTCAATATGGATAAGAAGGCTACCCGTGAGCTTGAAGAAGCCTACGCGAAGACGGAGACCCCCATCGTCAGCAATAACAGCGCCTGCCGTATGCTCGACGACGTTCCCATGATGATCCCCGAGATCAACTACGCGCACGCCGAAGTCATCGAAGCCCAGCGCAAGCGTCTTGGCACCAAGCGCGGCTTCATCGCCGTTAAGCCGAACTGCTCCATCCAGAGCTATGTTCCCGCGCTGACTCCCATGCTGGATTTCGGCATTGAAAAGATCAGCGTCTGCACCTATCAGGCCATCTCCGGCGCCGGCAAAACTTTCAAGCGCTGGCCCGAGATCCTCGATAATGTCATCCCCTATATCGGCGGCGAGGAAGAGAAGAGCGAACAGGAGCCTCTGAAGATCTGGGGTCATCTCAACGATGACAAATCTCTGGTCGTAAAGGCTTCCCTGCCGGTCATCTCCGCCCAGTGTCTGCGCGTGCCTGTTTCCGACGGTCACACCGCCGCTGTCAGCGTATCCTTCAAGAACAAGCCTACCCGTGAGCAGATGCTGGAACGCTGGGCCAATTACGAAACCGTTCCCCAGAAGCTGAAACTGCCCTCTGCCCCCACCCCCTTCATCAAGTACTTTGAAGAACCGGATCGTCCTCAGGCTCGTCTTGACCGCGATTTTGAAAAGGGCATGGGCGTCTGCGTAGGCCGTCTTCGTGATGATTGCCTGTTCGATTACAAGTTCGTCTGCCTCTCTCACAACACCCTGCGCGGCGCTGCCGGCGGTGCTGTGCTGAGCGCTGAATACCTCTGCGCCACCGGATACATCACCCGTAAATAACCTTTCCTTCAAATCTGAATAAAGGACCATCACACATATGCAATTGTTTAATGGTTGCGGCGTTGCTCTGGTAACGCCATTCAAGAACGGTTCTGTTGATTTTGATGCTTTTAACGGCCTGCTTGACAGGCTGCTCACAGCCGGCGTCAGTGCTGTCATTCCCTGCGGCACCACCGGTGAACCTGCCACGATGACCGAAGACGAATGGAAGAGTGTCATCTCCTGCACCGTCAAGAAGGTCAACGGCGCCATTCCGGTCATCGCCGGCACCGGTGCCAACAACACCGCGAAGGTCATCGAAAAGGCCCGCATCGCGAAGGATCTCGGCGCTGACGCCCAGCTTTGTGTCACGCCTTATTACAACAAGACAACACAGGATGGTCTTGTCGCGCATTTTGAAGCCATTGCCGATGACGGCGCTCTGCCTGTCTATCTCTACAATGTCCCTTCCCGCACGGGTCTCGATATGCAGGCTGCCACCTGTGCCCGTCTGGCCAAGCACCAAAACATCATCGCACTCAAGGATGCCACCGGTGATATGAAGCGCGCGCTTGAGTTAAAGCAGCTCTGCCCTGCCGATTTTGCCATCTACAGCGGTGATGACTTCACCATTGCTTCCAGCCGTATTCTGGGTTACCGCGGTGTCATTTCCGTCGCGGCGAATATCGTCCCGGAACAGGTGGTCAATATGTACCGTTGCTCCCTTGAGGAATGCGGACAGATCCAGAACGAGCTCTTCGAACTCATCCGTCTCCTCTTCTGCGAGACTTCTCCCGTCCCCTGCAAGGCCGCGATGAGCATGCTCGGTCAGTGCAGCAATGAATTACGCCTGCCTCTGATCCCGATGAGCAATGCAAACGCCCAGAAACTTCACGATGAATTAGTGAGGCTGAAACTCTTATGATCAATATTATCCTGAATGGCGCCTGCGGCCGTATGGGCCGTCAGGTCTATCAGAACGCCGCTTCCTTTGACAGTGTTGTTGTCGCGGGATACGATTATGTATCCGATGCCTCCCTGCCCTTTCCTGTATACTCTTCCTTCAAAAGCATCACCGAAAAGGCCGATGTCATCATCGATTTCTCTGCCCCGGCCACGCTGAAGGATGAGTTGGATTTCGCTGTTGAGAAAAAGCTGCCGGTCGTTCTTTGCGCCACCGGCTACACGCCTGATGATCTGGTCCTGATCTCCGAAGCCGCGAAGAGCATTCCTGTTTTCCGCAGCGCCAATGTTTCTCTGGGTGTACAGGTCCTGAAGATCCTTTGCCGTAAGGCCGCCGAGATGCTGCCCGGCTTCGATATCGAGATCGTTGAAAAGCATCACAATCAGAAGAAGGATGCCCCCAGCGGCACCGCGCTTCTTCTCTATGACGCCGTCAAGAAGGATGATACCATTCCTACCTTCGGGCGCGACGGTAAGGATTGCAAGCGTGTCAAGGAGGAGATCGGTCTCCATGCCATCCGCGGCGGCACTGTTGCCGGTGAGCACGAAGTCGGTTATTACGGTCCTCAGGAGACCATCCTTCTCACGCATTCCGCGCAGGATCGCAGTGTTTTCGCTTTCGGCGCCCTCCGTTGCGCCGGTTTCCTGATCGGACGCGAGCCCGGCGAATACAACATGGATGATATGATGAAATAAGAAGGGCTGTACAATGATCATCTTTTTGATCCTTCTTCTCCTTCTTCTTGTCTTTGCCCTCTGGCTTTTCATGATCATGCCTTCCTGCAGCATCACGAAAAGAACCGCTGCAAGGGAATTGCTTGGTTACGACTACGCGCACCGCGGTCTGCATGATAAAGAAAAAGGTATTCCTTAGAATTCCCTTTCCGCCTTCCGTCTCGCGTGTGATCACGGTTACGGTATGGAGCTTGATGTCCATATCACCCATGACGGTCAGCTGATCGTTCTTCACGATTCTGATCTTCAGCGGATGTGCGGCGTGAACGGCCTTGTCGAGGATATGACACTGGATCAGTTAGCCTCCTGCCGTCTGAATGGCACGGATGAAAAGATCCCGCTTTTCTCGGAGGTCCTGTCTCTCGTGGACGGCCGCGTGCCGCTCATCGTTGAGATCAAGGCCCCAAGGAAAGATCTCCTTGTCTGCAGCAAGACCTGCGCCATGCTGAGCGCCTATCACGGCCCCTATTGTGTCGAATCGTTCAATCCTTTCGCTGTCCGCTGGTTCAGGAAGAACGCTCCTCATCTCGTACGCGGTCAGCTGACAGAATTCACTGCCCGCGTCAAGCGTCCCAGGGGGATGTTCTGGACAGCACATCACCTGACCAACTGGCTGGCCCGCCCCGATTTTATCGCGTTCAACTGTACAAGCAAGAAGAACTTCTCACTTCGTCTGATCCGCGATGTTTTTAAACCCATGATGGTCTCCTGGACCATCCGTTCTCAGGATGTTTTTGACCGGGAAAAGAAGGTCAATGACCTGCTCATTTTCGAATCCTTCTCCCCCGTTCACAATTCAGATCTAAATCAACAAAATTAAAAAGGAGATGCCCTTATGAATCCCATTGTTGTTTCCAAAGAAGGTCTTAAGGAACTGGAAGATAAGCTTTATTATCTGAAGAATACTGCCACCAAAGAAAACGCCGATCATATCGCGCTCGCCCTGAGCTACGGCGACCTCAGTGAAAACGCTGAATACAGCGCCGCCAAGGAAGAGCAGAGCAAGCTGATGACCGAGATCGCTGAGCTTGAAGATACCATTCTTCACGCCATCATCTCTGATGAAGATGCCGGCGCGACCGGCAAGGTCGGTCTGGGCAGCACCGTCACCGTACTCTACGTTGAAGATAACGAAGAAGAAACCTACAACATCATCGGCGCCCGTCAGACCGCCAAGGATGAATCCCACATCTCCATCGATTCCCCCATCGGCGCCGCGCTGATGGGCAAGGTCGCCGGTGATGCTGTCAATGTAGAAGTTCCCGATGGCATCATCGCCCTTAAGATCATCAACGTCGCCCGCAACAACTAATCAATCCGTTTAGGAGTATCTGAAATGAATCCCAATAACGCTGAAATGACCCTTTCCGAGCAGGAGCAGATCCGTCGTCAGAAGCTTCAGGGCCTGATGGAAGCCGGAAGGAATCCTTATGAGATCACCAAGTTTGATGTGACCCATCACAGCACCGATATCACTTCTGCCTATCCCGAGACCGAAGGACAGCATGTCACCATCGCCGGCCGCATGATGTTCAAGCGCGTCATGGGTAAGGCCAGCTTCTGCACCCTTCAGGATCTGAAGGGCAAGATCCAGGTCTATGTCGCCCGTGATAATGTCGGTGAAGAAGATTATACCGATTTCAAGAAATCCGATATCGGCGACATCTACGGTGTAAGCGGCTTTGTCTTCCAGACCAAAACCGGCGAGATCTCCGTACATGCCGAGAAGATCGTGCTGCTGACCAAGTCCCTCAAG